>NZ_VKAD01000003.1 GCF_008041945.1 Reinekea thalattae
AAGGTATAAAGGCAAATGAAAGCAACGTGTTTGTAGTGTTGTAGTGATGGACAGCCCGCAATGCCCCTTACCGGCTCGAGAACTCGCTGCGCTCAGACACACTCGCCGATAAACACGCATTGCTGACTGTTCTTGCAGTGACCTTTGGATAGTAGAAAATAGATAAAAAAACAACTATAGAAAACGGCAGAAGATTGAAAGTAAAGGGCGCTCTGGCTCTGCCCTAGCGAAGGTGTTTGAGCGCAGCGAGTTCTTGAGCTGGGCTAGGTAGATCGCCCTGAGCAAGGGCTGGCTTTAAGTACGCTTGGCTTGGACAAAAGAAAGTTCACAATGCGTTGAAACGCTGCATACCAAATTTAGTTACTTTAGTTTTGGCTAAGAAATATGACTGTTTTGTGACTATCGGGACTGTAGGAGAGCTCAAGGAAAATTTAAGATTACTGCTCTGGTCTTAACGTTGGATTTAAAAATAGTGTTTAAGTATGTCCTTTCAATATTAGTCTTCATGCTATGTCTTACTGTTTTCGCCGAACAGCTGTCAATAATCACCTCCGAAGCCGGACCAATAGAATGGTCGCAAAATACGATATTGTTACTGGCGTTGATTGCTTGGCTTGCTGTTACCATTCGTCAGCGAAAAACGGGGAGTGGTAGTTTTAGTTTTGTCTTTTCTGGTTTTTTTTCGATATTAAGTTATGGCGTACTTGGTCGAGAATTAAGTTGGCTAGAAGTTCTTGGTGTTAGTGAGCATATTGCTGAAATTATTGAGTTAGCATCAATTATCTTTGCCGTATTGATACTTACCTTGCTTGCGTATATTTGGTTTAAAGATACAGATAGCTATAAAAAATCTTTAGCTGATTGGTTTAAAACCAGTGCTTTTTTCTATCTACTATTTGCGCTTTTCTTTGTGTTAGTGGGTGATGTTTTTGAGAAAAAATTAATCCCTGTCCATGAATATCGTTTGTATGAAGAAATGGCAGAACTCACGGGTTATATCTTTCTATTAGTTGCTGCTTTATGTGAATGGCCTTTACGTTTTCTTCAGCGTAAAGAATAATTTATTCTGCATACACTCACCTAGAAAAATAATTTGCGCAAAGAATATCAAAATGAGGGTGGCTTTTTAGCGCACCCTTTATTCCAGTCTAACAACTACCTAAACCCGGTAAAATCGATCTTCATTTTGCTACAGGCGTTTAGCACATTAAGCCAAAGTCAGTTACTGAAAGTACAGTTAACTTAAAATAAACAGCTAGCAGATCAAAGAATACTGTGACACATTACCGCCGAAAATTTATTAACAATTAAGTGGTGTATAAATTGGATCGAAATATACCGGCTATGTTTTTACTTGTATGTGGTAATGCCGTAGCCATGATATCCGATGTTTTTATTAAAGAGTTTGCTCACCAAGTTTCGGTCCCGCAATTTGTCTTGCTAAGAACACTTATTACTATTGTCTTTTTGCTGCCATTTTTAAAACTATCGCACAGCGATGGATTAATGACAGGCTGGAAAGTACTGCTATTACGAGCTCAAGTAAGCGTGTTTGGTATCATTTGTATGGTGGTGTCGCTTAAGTATCTCTCTCTCGCATCCGCTAATGCTGTGTTTTATACCGCCCCTATAATGGTGAGTTTAATGGCGGCTATTTTTTATCGGGAAAAATTAACTCCTGTCAGTGTCACTTCGGTATTTCTTGGCTTTATAGGCGTGCTGCTTATTTTGCGGCCAACCAGTGTTGAGTTAGCGAGTTTGTCGGCATTAGGCGTTGCGGTTTCTCAGGCGGTTGCAATTGTTTTAGTTAAAAAATTGCCGAAAGAAAAATCACCGATTGAATCACTTTTCGTCATGCATCTGTTTATGGTGCCGGCGTTATTATTGTTGTCTTTGTTTGTATGGCAGCAGATAACGCTCGGTGCGTTGGTGGGTGCATTAGGATCTTCAATCTTTATCGTCTGCTACAACCTTGCGGTGTTGTTTGCCTATCGTATGGCGGAGGCTAATAAAATTGCGAGCTCCGAGTACACCGGTATGCTTTGGGCAATTTTAGCCGGTTGGCTATTCTTTAGTGAGGTTCCAGATCTTTGGGTCTTGTTAGGCTCTGGACTCATTATTTGTCCCTTGGTTTGGCTTGCTTATATTGATCGATCAACTAAAAAAGCTATCGAACTTAAGCAGTTGCATGGTGTTGCAGGTGATTGAGCGATAGCTATAAATAATAAGCCATAAAAAAAGCCCGATTGTTGAAACAATCGGGCTTTTTAGTAGGTGTAAAGCGCTAATTATTTAGCTGAGTTACGCTCTTTAACTTCTGCAATAATTGTTTCTGCTACCGAGGCAGGGCACGGTAGGTAGTGGCTGAACTCCATAGAGAATTGACCACGACCAGAAGTAATAGTACGTAAGTGGCCGATATAACCAAACATTTCTGATAATGGAACGTCTGCTTTAATACGAACACCCGTAGCACCAGGTTCTTGGTCTTTGATCATGCCACGACGACGGTTAAGGTCACCGATAACATCACCAACATTGTCTTCTGGTGTGAACACATCAACTTTCATGATTGGCTCAAGAAGTTGCGCGCCAGCTTTAGGAATTGATTGACGGAATGCACCTTTTGACGCAATTTCAAAAGCTACTGCTGATGAGTCAACTGCGTGGAAGCCACCGTCATATAATTCTATTTCAACGTCCAGTACTGGGAAGCCAGCAAGAACACCTTCTTCCATCATCGATTTAAAACCTTTTTCGACAGCAGGGAAGAATTCTTTCGGTACGTTACCACCAACAACCGTAGACTCGAATTTGAAGCCAGAACCAGGCTCACCCGGTTTAATACGGTAATCAATTTTCGCGAATTGACCAGAACCACCAGACTGTTTCTTATGGGTATAAGAGTCTTCGATTTCACGGGTGATCGTTTCACGGTAAGCCACCTGAGGTTGACCTACTTCAAGCTCAACACCGTAAGTACGCTTAAGGATATCGACCTTAATATCAAGGTGAAGCTCACCCATACCTTTAAGGATGGTTTCGCCTGAATCTTCATCAGTTTCAACTTGGAAAGAAGGATCTTCTGCAACCATTTTACCGATCGCGATACCCATTTTCTCAGAGCCGCCTTTATCTTTAGGCTTAACAGCAATAGAGATTACTGGCTCAGGGAAGATCATAGCTTCAAGAGTACATTCATGCTTAGGATCACAAAGAGTATGACCTGTTTGAACGTTCTTCATGCCTACAACCGCTAAAATGTCACCAGCTTGCGCTTCTGAAATTTCGTTACGGTCATCTGCTTGCATCTCAACCATACGGCCGATACGTTCAGTCTTACCCGTTGCAGAGTTAAGTACGGTGTCGCCTTTTTTCATCACACCTGAGTAGATGCGGATAAAAGTAAGAGCACCAAAGCGGTCATCCATAATTTTGAACGCTAATGCTTTTAATGGCTCTTCAGCAGATACTGTTGCTACTTCACCAGTCGGCTCACCCGTTTCTGGATCAGTTAGAGGTTGAGGATCAACTTCAGTCGGAGATGGTAAGTAATCAACAACAGCGTCAAGAACGTTTTGAACACCTTTGTTTTTGAATGCAGAACCACAGAATGTTGGGAAGAACGTAAGATCACGAGTACCTTTACGGATACAGGCTTTGATTTGCTCTTCAGTTGGCACTTCGCCTTCCATGTAAGCCATCATCAAATCGTCGTCGACTTCAACGGCGGTTTCGATTAATTGCTCATGGTACATGTCAACATCATCAACCATGTCCGCAGGAACATCAGTTATTTCGTAGTTCTCAGGAAGACCAGTATCGTCCCAAACATAAGCTTTCTTAGTCAGAACGTCTACGACACCAACGAAGTCATCTTCACGACCGATTGGTAATGTCATAACTAATGGGTTTGCAGCAAGTACGTTTTTAACTTGATCTACAACGCGGAAGAAGTCGGCACCCATACGGTCAAGCTTGTTGACGAAGATGATACGTGCAACTTCGGAGTCATTTGCATAACGCCAGTTGGTTTCTGATTGTGGTTCAACACCACCAGAGCCACAGAATACACCGATGCCACCGTCAAGAACTTTAAGAGAACGGTAAACTTCTACTGTGAAGTCAACGTGTCCAGGGGTGTCAATAACGTTTAAGCGGTGATTTTTCCACTCACACGTTACGGCAGCTGACTGGATAGTAATACCACGTTCAGCTTCCTGTTCCATGAAGTCAGTCGTAGACTCGCCATCATGTACTTCACCGGTTTTATGAATTTTACCGGTTAATTTCAAAATACGCTCAGTTGTCGTTGTTTTACCAGCGTCAACGTGAGCGAAAATACCAATGTTTCTGTAGTGAGATAGATCTGCCATGGTTGCTCTCAAAATAATATAGTCAGGATAAAATCGAGCGGTACTATACAGGAAAGTGAGAAAATTTTTAGCTTATCTTGCAAAGTTGTTTAAAACTTCGGCGATTATTTGTAAAAATTTCCGTTTTAACTCGTATTTGGCTGATATCAAGCCGGAATTTCATAGAAAAAGGGCGGTGTGTGGAACAGAAAATTAGGCTTTTGAGTGTAATGTCGGACGGTGCATTAAGGTCGGGTCCGAGTTTAGCTGAAGAGCTAGGCGTCACTCGTGCAACCGTATCGCAGTGGATTCAAGCATTAGAAGGCTTGGGCTTGGAATTCAATAAGGTTAAGGGTAAGGGGTATAGGCTGTGTACGCCGGTGCAGTTGTTGGATCGTCAGCGCCTCGTTGCGGATTTAACATCTAAGGCGACAGATGCCTCGTTCGCAGTGGTTGATGTATTGGCCCAAACGCACTCCACCAACAGTGTCGCCCTCGATGCCGACTATAAAACAGGACGTTGGCACCTGTATGCTGCAGAGCACCAAACGGCGGGGCGAGGCCGAAGAGGGCGTGTTTGGCAAAGTATGCCCTGTACTAATTTGATGTTTTCACTTGGCTACCAGGCGAGCCTACCAATGAGCTTAATCTACCTATCGAGTTTAATCGTGGGTTATGCCATTGCAGATGAACTGAATCAGCGGTATCAGATAGACGCCAAAATAAAGTGGCCTAACGACATCTATATAGCGGATAAAAAACTCGCTGGCGTGCTGTGTGAGCTTAAGGGGACGCCTGCAGATGAAGTTCTACTGGTTCTTGGCGTTGGTATTAACTTGCTGGCGCGCCCTGTCTTAGCGTCCGACCCTAATGCCGTAGTGGCTAACATGCCGACTTCTCTGGCCGAGGTTTTCGGTGGTGATATTGATCGGACTTCATTATTGGCGGCACTGGTATCTCGCATTGTAGGTGTTATGGCTGATATAGACCGCCTTGGCGTTGCGTGGTTTATCGAGCAATGGTCTCGTTTGGATATGCTGCAAGGTCAGCCATTGAGGTTGATTAAAGGAAGTGATTGTTATCAAGGGTTGGGTCGAGGTATCGATGAGGCTGGGCAGTTGAGGGTTGAGACTGAGCATGGCGAGGTTTTGCTATTTAATGGTGGTGAAGTTTCGGTGCGTCGGGCGGATGCCTAGCTATTTAGTGGTTAACAATGTCTATCGGCTGAAAGGCATACTTTAGTTTGGCTCTCAGTCATGAAATATGAGGTTGTAAAAATATAAAGTTATGGGCGTTATTAAATGAAGTGGATATTGATGGTGTTGGTTGTGTTTAACCTTAGCTTTGTTGGCTATCAGTTCTGGTATTCAAACCAGCAGGCTCAAGGTGGCGCTGATGATACATCTGCATTGATTAACAACTTAGCGTTAAGTGCATCGCAAAAGCAGAGATTAGAGGCAAGCGGTTTATCGGTGTTGGCTCGTGGAGTAACCGAGGAGTCTTTTTGTATTCGTATCGAAGGTTTAACTCAGTCTGGTAATTTTGACATAGCGCAATCGCGTTTGGGTGCCATTGAAATATATCCGGTATCTGCAGAGAAGGGTGATGGAGAAATAACTATTCGCCCGACAGCAGAGTCTTTTGTTGACCTGCAATCGTTAGAAGCTTTGCTGAGTGACCTCGGTGATTTGGAATTTATTCGATATCGGTGCGATTAGGCTTGCAATTGCAAAAATATAGCACTAATATGCGCGCCTTCGCGCTACGCGAGGGATGGGCAAAGTTGAGATTTGGTGTCTAAGTGCTTGTTCTAATTGGAAAACTTCTAAATTTGAAGTTGACAGTCAGAATAACCTCAGGCAGACTTTGCGCCCGTTTGGAGGGGTTCCCGAGTGGCCAAAGGGAGCAGACTGTAAATCTGCCGCGTAAGCTTCGATGGTTCGAATCCGTCCCCCTCCACCATTTTCTTCTTCGGAAGGAAAGGCATGCGGGTATGGTACAATGGTAGAACCTCAGCCTTCCAAGCTGATGATGCGAGTTCGATTCTCGCTACCCGCTCCAACTGGTGTTTTGCTCGCGTAGCTCAGTGGTAGAGCACTCCATTGGTAATGGAGAGGTCATGAGTTCAAATCTCATCGTGAGCACCATATTGAAATTTGTTAAGGCAGGCACTAAAGTGACTGCCTTTTTGGCATTAGTGAAATATAAATAGTTAACCCTGAAAAGGCGATTGATATGGCAAAGGCTACATTTGAGCGTACTAAGCCCCATGTAAACGTGGGCACAATTGGTCACGTTGACCACGGTAAAACTACTCTAACAGCTGCGTTGACGCGCGTGTGTTCTGAGGTTTGGGGCGGCGAAGCGATCGACTTTGCTGGTATCGATAATGCTCCTGAAGAGCGTGAGCGTGGTATTACTATCGCGACTTCGCACGTTGAGTATGATTCTCCAACTCGTCACTACGCACACGTTGACTGTCCTGGACACGCCGATTATGTGAAAAACATGATTACTGGTGCTGCTCAGATGGATGGTGCAATTCTTGTTTGTGGTGCAACTGACGGCCCTATGCCTCAGACTCGTGAGCACATCTTGCTTTCAGGTCAGGTTGGTGTTCCGTACATCGTTGTATTCTTGAACAAAGCTGATCTTCTTGCTGAAGATTGTGGCGGCGTTGATTCTGAAGAATATGCAGAGATGCTAGAGTTGGTTGAGATGGAAATTCGTGATCTTCTTTCTCAGTATGAGTTCCCTGGTGATGATGCTCCTATCATTGCGGGTTCTGCATTGATGGCTCTAGAAGGTAAAGATGAGAACGGTCTAGGTACAACGGCTGTTAAGTCTCTAGTTGAAGCTTTGGATTCTTATATTCCTGAGCCAGAGCGTGCTATTGATATGCCGTTCTTGATGCCTATCGAAGATGTATTCTCGATTTCTGGTCGTGGTACTGTTGTAACGGGTCGTGTTGAGCGCGGTATCGTTAATTCAGGCGACGAAGTTGAAATTATCGGTATCAAAGAAACAACTAAGACTACTGTAACTGGTGTTGAAATGTTCCGTAAGCTGCTTGACGAAGGTCGTGCGGGTGAGAACATTGGTGCATTGCTACGTGGTACTAAGCGTGAAGAAGTTGAGCGTGGTCAGGTTCTAGCTGTTCCTGGTTCTATCACTCCTCACACTAAGTTCGAGTCTGAAGTTTACGTACTAAGCAAAGATGAAGGTGGTCGTCACACTCCATTCTTCAAAGGTTACCGTCCACAGTTCTACTTCCGTACAACTGACGTAACTGGTGCTTGTGAGCTTCCAGAAGGCGTAGAAATGGTTATGCCTGGTGACAACATCAAGATGGTTGTTACTTTGATTGCACCGATCGCGATGGACGAAGGCTTGCGCTTCGCTATCCGTGAAGGTGGCCGTACAGTTGGTGCGGGCGTTGTTGCTAAAATCATCGAGTAATCGATAGTTTTACGACTTCAAAGGGTGCTTCGGCACCCTTTTTGGTGGAAGTGTTGTATTTGTCGGCACTTTTGCTCGTTAAAGTATCTTCTTGGGTTGGCTGGATATTTTGTTGTAATTTCAATAAGATAGCTCGCCTGTTCCTAAGGGGTTGTCCTTCTGATGACCTTATTTCTTTCAGGATGCTTTAACTCTTGTAAGTGGGTGGTCTTTGGCGTAAAATCCGCCGCCCTATTTACGCACTAGGCCAGTAGTTCAATTGGTAGAGCGTCGGTCTCCAAAACCGAAAGTTGGGGGTTCGAGTCCCTCCTGGCCTGCCATTTTTTTTATTGATAGCTCAGGTATTTATCTAAATGAATGCAAAGGTGTCGCCCTCCAGTAAAGTAATGAGCTTCGTGAAGTGGCTTGTTGTTTTTGTTTTGATTGTGTTGGCTATAGGCGGTAACTACTACTACTCTGAACAGCATTTGATCTTACGTGTTGTTGGTGTGTTGTTGCTGTTAGGTGTTGCGCTCGGTGTAGCGTTAACTACTGAAAAAGGCCGGGCGATATCTAGGCTGCGTAAAGAAGCGTGGACAGAAATTCGTAAGGTTGTTTGGCCGACTCGTCAAGAAACTCTTCAGACAACATTGATTGTTGTTGTTTTTGTGGCCGTGGTAGCTTTAGTGCTCTGGTTGGTTGATATGCTTTTGGGTTGGGGCGTTTCTTTCATTATTGGATAAAAGGGTTGGCAATATGTCTAAGCGTTGGTACGTGGTTCACGCATACTCGGGCTACGAAAAGCGCGTCGCCGGTTCCTTAAAGGAGCAGGTCGAACTGCAGAATATGCAGGATATGTTTGGGGAAATTCTTGTCCCAACAGAATCTGTCGTCGAGATGCGTGACGGCAAGAAGCGCAAAAGTGAGCGCAAGTTCTATCCAGGTTATGTTTTGGTTGAAATGGATATGAACGATGAATCTTGGCATTTGGTTAAAAGTACGCCAAGAGTTATGGGCTTTATTGGTGGTACTGCCGAAAAGCCTGCACCATTAACCTCTAAAGAAGCTGATGCTATTTTGCAGCGGGTTAAAGAGGGTGCAGATACACCGACTCAGAAAACTATTTATGAGCCAGGTGAAGTTGTTCGCGTTATTGATGGTCCGTTTGCTGACTTCAATGGCACGGTCGAAAAAGTGAATTACGAGAAGAGTCGCTTGCAGGTCTCTGTTTCTATCTTTGGGCGTGCGACGCCAGTAGAGCTCGAATTCTCACAGGTTGAAAAGAGCTAACTAATTAAAATCAAACCCAGCTTATGCTGGGTTTGTTGCATCTTTATGGAAAGTATAAAGAATCAAGTAGGCGGGGAGCAGTAATGCGTTTGGACCCATTAAGAGGAAGCTATAATGGCTAAGAAAGTAGAAGCTTATATTAAGCTGCAAGTTAAGGCCGGTCAGGCCAACCCAAGTCCACCGGTCGGTCCTGCACTAGGTCAGCACGGTGTGAATATCATGGAATTCTGTAAGGCGTTTAACGCAGAGACTCAAAGTTTAGAGTCTGGCTTACCAGTTCCAGTTGTTATTACTGTTTATGGTGACCGTAGCTTTACGTTTGTTACCAAAACACCTCCAGCAGCTATTCTGCTGAAGAAAGCGGCAGGCATCCAAAGTGGTTCTGGTCGTCCAAATACTGAGAAAGTTGGCAAGGTGACTCGCGCTCAGCTTGAAGAAATTGCAACGGCTAAAGACCCTGATTTGACTGCGTCAGACATGGATGCAGCGGTTCGTACAATTGCGGGTACTGCTCGCAGCATGGGTCTTAATGTGGAGGGTGTTGAATAATGGCTAAGTTATCAAAGCGCGCTCAATTAGCAAAAGAGAAGGTAAATCCTACTCAAGCTTATTCATTCGATGAAGCTGTTGCGATCATCAAAGAGCTTGGTACTGCTAAGTTCAAAGAGTCAGTAGATATTTCTATTAACTTAGGTATCGACGCTCGTAAATCTGATCAGAACGTACGTGGTTCTACTGTATTGCCAAACGGTACTGGTAAAGACGTTCGTGTAGCTGTCTTTACGCAAGGTGCTAACGCTGAAGCTGCTAAAGAAGCAGGTGCAGACGTTGTTGGTATGGAAGATCTTGCAGAAGCGATGAAAGGTGGTGATCTTAACTTTGGTGTTGTGATTGCCTCTCCAGACGCAATGCGTGTTGTTGGTCAGCTAGGTCAGGTTCTAGGTCCTCGTGGTCTTATGCCTAACCCGAAAGTTGGTACAGTAACCGCTGACGTTGCAACGGCTGTTAAAAACGCTAAATCTGGTCAAGCACGTTTCCGTACTGATAAGAACGGTATTATTCATGCTTGCATCGGTAAAGTAGATTTTGACGCCAATGCAATTAAAGAAAACGCAGAAGCATTAATCGCTGACCTTAAAAAGTTAAAGCCAGCATCTGCTAAAGGCGTTTATCTTAAGAAGATTTCTCTTTCTAGCACAATGGGTCCTGGTGTAACCATCGATCAGGGTTCGTTGAGCGTTTAAGAACTTTGGGGCGCAGCCTTTTAGGCTGCGCAGTCAAAGACCGTAGGTGAACTTAGGTTTTAGTTTCTAAATACTTTGGTTCTTAATTTCCTACGCAGACGGTAACCCGAGCCCAAATTATTGAGCTTACTCTGTTGCCGTTAAAACAGGTCAACTTGCAAAAGTTGAAAATAGGTTGACCCTTTATAGGGTTGTTAATAGGAGATTTTTCAGTGGCACTGAATCTCGAAGGCAAAAAAGCAATTGTTGCGGAAGTAGCCGAGCAAGCACAAGGCGCGTTATCAGCTGTAATCGCTGACTCTCGCGGCGTTGCAGTTAATGATATGACTGCTCTACGTGCAGCTGCTCGTGAGAATGGCGTATGGCTTAAGGTTGTACGTAATACTCTTGCTCGCCGTGCAGTTCAAGGGACTTCTTATGAAGGCCTAGCGGACTCATTTGTAGGTCCGACGCTGATCGCATTTTCGATGGAGCACCCAGGCGCCGGCGCGCGTATTCTGGCTGACTTCGCTAAAGAAAACGATAAGCTTGAATTGAAAACAGCGATGTTCGAAGGTGAAGTTACACCTATCGCAACATTGGCAAGCTTGCCAACATACGACGATGCTATTGCTAAGCTAATGATGGTCTTGAAAGAGGCTTCTGCTGGCAAATTGGTACGTACATTGGCTGCTTTGCGCGACCAAAAAGAACAGGAAGCAGCTTAAGTCTTATTGCTTAAGTTTTGCTTATTAACGGTTTAACGAGGCATAAAGCCTCAACAGATTAGGAAATTAAGTCATGTCTCTGACTAAAGACGATATCATCAATGCAGTTGCAGAAATGTCAGTTAAAGATGTTGTTGAACTGATTGAAGCAATGGAAGAAAAATTCGGCGTATCTGCAGCAGCAGCTGTTGTTTCTGGCGGCGGCGCTGGTGGCGAAGCAGCTTCTGAGCAAACAGAATTCGACGTAATTCTTACTAGCGGCGGCGACAAGAAAGTTAACGTTATTAAAGCAGTTCGTGAAATTACAGGCCTAGGCTTGAAAGAAGCGAAAGGCGTTGTTGATGGTGCACCTGCTCCTGTTAAGGAAGGCGTATCTAAAGACGAAGCTGAAGAAATCAAAGCTAAGCTTGAAGAAGCTGGCGCAAGCGTAGAAGTTAAGTAATTTACGCTATTGAATGGGGACTTTCTCATTCAATAACCCATGGCTGGTAGCGAAATCGTTACCGGCCTTTTCCTGTCTTAACGGGATTGATTTTTTTCTGGCGGCAGGTCGCTGGAATTGGACATTGCGTAAATGCGCAACGGGCTCCTAAAGACGGAGCGACAGGACGTCAACGTCGGGGTTATTAGATTCGTCTGCTGATAACCGTTTTTCCGATAAGCCGCATGTGCGGTTCAACCACACAGACACACCGTTGGTGAACAAGCTGGGGATTGCTGATGGCATACTCTTACACCGAAAAAAAGCGAATTCGCAAGAATTTCGGCAAACTAGAACCAGTTATGGATATTCCATACCTACTGGCGATACAGTTAGACTCCTACCGGAGTTTTTTACAGTCTGAATTAGAAGCAGCTCAAAGACAGGAAACTGGCTTACACGCTGCGTTTAAATCCGTATTTCCAATTGTCAGTTATTCCGGCAATGCAGCGCTAGAATACGTGAGCTATGGCCTTGGTAAACCGGCTTTTGACGTCAAAGAGTGTCAATTGCGTGGTGTTACTTATGCTGCTCCGTTACGCGTTAAGGTGCGTCTGATCATTTATGATAAGGACTCACCGAGCAAAGCGATCAAAGACATTAAAGAGCAAGAAGTGTACATGGGTGAAATCCCTCTGATGACCGATAACGGTACTTTTATCGTTAACGGTACAGAGCGTGTGGTTGTTTCCCAGTTGCACCGTTCGCCGGGTGTCTTCTTTGATCACGATAAAGGCAAAACCCACAGTTCAGGTAAGCTGTTACATTCTGCGCGAGTGATTCCTTACCGTGGTTCTTGGCTTGATTTCGAATTTGATCCGAAAGATCAGGTGTTTGTTCGTATCGACCGTCGTCGTAAATTGCCAGCAACGATTTTGTTGCGCGCGCTTGAGTACACCAACCAAGAAATCTTAGACATGTTCTTTGATCGAGTTGAGTTCAGCGTTGGCGAAGAAGCGATCGAAATGACCGTCGTTGCTGATCGTCTGCGTGGCGAAACGGCAGCGTTCGAAATCAAAGACAAAAAAGGCAATGTTATTGTCGAAGAAGGTCGACGCATCAATGCTAAGCATTTGCGTGAACTGGATAAAGCAGGTCTTGATAAAGTTGAAGTGCCAGACACTTGGCTACTAGGTCGTGCTTTAGCGACGGATCTTATCGATACTGCCAGTGGCGAAATTATTGCTAACTGTAACGACGAAATCACGACTGAGGTTTTGGAAGCGTTACGCAGCAGTAAAATCGAGAAATTTGAAACACTTTATACCAATGACTTGGATTGTGGTTCATTCGTTTCTGACACGCTTCGTTCAGATCCAACCAGCACGCCGTTAGAAGCGTTGGTTGAAATCTATCGTATGATGCGCCCAGGCGAGCCACCAACAAAAGAGTCTGCAGAGACACTTTTCCAAAATCTATTCTTCTCTTCAGATCGTTACGACTTATCTTCGGTTGGTCGTATGAAGTTCAACCGTCGTTTGGGTCGTGATATCGACACTGGCGAAGGTATTCTGAGCCGTGAAGACATCGTTGATGTACTGAAAACCCTGATCGATATCCGTAACGGTAAAGGTCAGGTTGATGACATCGACCACTTAGGTAACCGTCGTGTTCGTTCTGTTGGTGAAATGGCCGAAAACCAATTCCGTGTTGGTTTGGTGCGTGTAGAACGTGCAGTGCGTGAGCGTTTGTCTATGGCTGAAAGCGAAGGCTTAATGCCACAAGACTTGGTGAACGCTAAGCCTGTTGCTGCTGCGATCAAAGAGTTCTTTGGTTCGTCTCAGTTATCTCAGTTTATGGATCAGAACAACCCGCTTTCTGGTATTACCAACAAGCGTCGTGTTTCGGCGTTAGGCCCAGGTGGTCTTACCCGTGAACGTGCTGGCTTCGAAGTTCGTGACGTACACCCGACTCACTATGGTCGAGTATGTCCGATTGAAACGCCAGAAGGTCCAAACATTGGTCTAATTAACACGCTATCTACTTATGCGCGCACTAACAGTTACGGTTTCTTAGAAACGCCGTACCGCAAAGTAGAAAACGGCAAAGTAACCGACGAAATCGTTTACTTGTCTGCGATTGATGAAGCTAAGCACACCATCGCTCAGGCCAACGTTCCAATGAACGAACAAGGCATGATTCAGGGTGAATTCGTTCAGGTTCGTCATGAAAATGAATTTACCATTGCACCGGTCGAGAAGATTGACATGATGGATGTATCACCTCGTCAGGTGGTCTCTGTTGCAGCGTCATTGATTCCGTTCCTGGAGCATGATGATGCTAACCGAGCATTGATGGGTTCGAACATGCAACGTCAGGCAGTGCCAACGCTAAAATCCGATAAGCCACTTGTGGGCACCGGTATTGAGCGTAACGTCGCTGTTGACTCTGGTGTTTGTGTTGTTGCTGATCGTGGCGGTATTGTTGAATATGTTGATGCCTCTCGAATTGTCGTCAAAGTAGCTGGTGATGAAATCACCGATGGCGACGCCGGTGTTGATATCTACAACCTGACCAAATACACCCGTTCTAACCAGAATACCTGTATTAACCAACGTACTATCGTACGTCAAGGTGACACCATTGCACGTGGTGACGTTCTTGCCGATGGTCCGTCAGTTGATTTGGGCGAGTTAGCACTGGGTCAGAACATGCGTATCGCATTTATGCCTTGGAACGGCTACAACTACGAAGATTCGATTCTGGTTTCAGAGCGAGTTTCACAAGAAGACCGTTTCACATCGATCCACATTCAAGAACTGACCTGTATCGCCCGTGATACTAAGTTAGGTTCTGAAGAGATCACTGCGGATATTCCAAACGTTGGTGAATCTGCACTAAGCAAGCTTGATGAGTCCGGTATTGTTTACATCGGTGCAGAAGTTGGCGCAGGCGATATTCTGGTTGGTAAGGTGACGCCTAAGAGCGAAACTCAGCTGACGCCAGAAGAAAAACTATTGCGTGCTATCTTCGGTGAAAAAGCATCCGATGTTAAAGACACCTCGCTACGCGTTAAAGGAGGCATGCGCGGTACCGTTATTGATGTTCAAGTTTTCACCCGTGACGGTGTTGAGCGTGATCAGCGCTCTAAAGACATTGAGCGTCAAGCGTTGGAAGAATTCCGCAAGGATCTAAACGCAGAGTATCGCATTGTTGAAGACACTATCTTTGAGCGCCTTGCAGCGTCACTAACCGGTGCTGCGGTATCGGGTGGTCCTGGTTTAAACAAAGGTGATGCACTGAGTGCTGAGTACTTAGCTGCTCTGCCACGTGATGACTGGTTTAAATTACGCCTGCAAGATGAAGCATTAGCGGCTCAATTAGAAGGTGCCGAAGCGCAACTTAAAGAGCGTAAAGAAGATCAAGAAGCTCGCTTCGACGATAAGAAACGCAAACTGCAATCGGGCGATGACCTACAGCCAGGCGTATTGAAAGTCGTCAAGGTTTACCTTGCTGTTAAACGTCGCATCCAGCCGGGTGATAAAATGGCCGGTCGTCATGGTAACAAGGGTGTAATCTCTGTAATCATGCCGGTTGAAGATATGCCATACGATGAAAAGGGTAACCCTGTTGATGTGGTTCTTAACCCATTGGGTGTACCGTCTCGTATGAACGTTGGACAGGTACTTGAAACCCACTTAGGTGCAGCAGCGAAAGGCCTAGGTGAGCGTATCAATGAGATGATTGAAGAAGAGCGTAATGTTACTGAATTACGTGATTTCTTAGATCGCATCTATAACCAAAGCGGTCTTGGTCACCATACCGAAGCGTTGTCTGATTTCAGCGATGAAGAAATCAAAGAGCTTGCTCACAACCTTCGTAAAGGTGTACCGATTGCAACTCCGGTGTTCGACGGTGCTAAAGAAGAAGAAGTGAAAGAATTGCTTCGTCTTGCAGGTACTTCGGATACAGGTCAGATCCAATTATGGGATGGCCGTACCGGTGATGCGTTTGAGAACAGAACAACCGTTGGTTATATGTACATGCTGAAATTGAACCACTTAGTGGACGATAAGATGCATGCTCGTTCAACGGGCTCTTACAGTCTCGTTACTCAACAACCATTGGGTGGTAAAGCTCAATTTGGTGGTCAGCGCTTCGGTGAGATGGAAGTGTGGGCACTGGAAGCTTATGGCGCTGCCTATACCCTTCAGGAAATGCTAACTGTGAAGTCGGATGACGTTGCAGGTCGTACTAAGATGTATAAAAACATCGTTGACGGCAATCACAGCATGGAACCTGGAATGCCGGAATCTTTCAACGTATTGGTGAAAGAGATCCGCTCGTTGGGTATCGATATGGAACTCGAAAACGAAGAGTAGTTGAGTCTAAAAGTGATTGAACGGTGGGCAGCCTGATGGCTGCCCTGTTGCCAACTCCCCTCGGAGCTGAAACATGAAAGATTTATTAAACCTGCTTAAAACACAAGGCCAAGCCGAAGAATTCGATTCCATTCGCATTGGTCTCGCCTCGCCAGACATGATCCGTTCATGGTCGTTTGGTGAAGTTAAAAAGCCGGAAACGATTAACTATCGTACCTTTAAGCCAGAGCGTGACGGTCTGTTCTGTTCGCGTATCTTTGGCCCGATGAAAGACTATGAGTGTTTATGTGGTAAATATAAGCGCTTAAAGCATCGTGGTGTTATCTGTGAAAAATGTGGCGTTGAAGTAACTCAAGCCAAAGTGCGTCGTGAGCGCATGGGTCACATTGAGCTAGCTGCACCGGTTGCACATATTTGGTTCTTGAAATCGCTACCGTCTCGTATCGGTTTGATGCTAGACATGACGTTGCGTGATATTGAACGAATCCTGTATTACGAAAGTTTCGTAGTGATCGATCCAGGTTTAACCACCTTGGAAAAAGGTCAGCTGTTGACCGATGAAGAATACTACGAATCAATTGAAGAGTTCGGTGACGATTTCGATGCCCGTATGGGTGCCGAAGCGGTTCAGCGTTTGTTGGAAGCCATTAATCTTGAAGCAGAGATTGCTCAGCTTCGTGAAGAGATTCCAGCAACCAACTCTGAAACTAAAATTAAAAAGCTTTCTAAGCGCTTGAAGCTGTTAGAAGCCTTCCACAAATCGGGTAATAACCCTGAGTGGATGGTCATGACCGTTCTTCCGGTTCTACCACCTGATTTGCGTCCATTAGTGCCGCTAGACGGCGGTCGTTTTGCGACTTCAGATCTGAACGATCTGTATCGCCGAGTGATTAACCGTAACAACCGTCTGAAGCGTTTGTTAGAGCTTTCTGCACCAGACATCATCGTGCGCAACGAAAAGCGTATGTTGCAAGAGTCTGTTGATGCGTTATTAGATAATGGTCGTCGCGGTCGTGCGATTACCGGTTCTAACCGTCGTCCATTGAAATCACTTGCTGACATGATTAAAGGTAAGCAGGGTCGATTCCGTCAAAACCTTCTTGGTAAGCGTGTTGACTACTCTGGTCGTTCGGTAATTGTTGTTGGTCCTACATTGCGTCTACATCAGTGTGGTCTGCCTAAGAAGATGGCTCTTGAGCTCTTCAAGCCATTCATCTTCTCTAAGCTTGAGCACCGTGGCCTAGCGACAACAATTAAAGCCGCTAAAAAGATGGTTGAGCGTGAAGAAGCCATCGTTTGGGATATCCTAGATGAAGTGATCCGTGAGCACCCGGTTATGCTTAACCGTGCACCAACACTTCACCGTTTGGGTATTCAGGCATTCGAACCTGTATTGATTGAAGGTAAAGCCATTAACTTGCACCCATTGGTGTGTGCGGCCTATAACGCCGACTTTGATGGTGACCAAATGGCTGTGCATATTCCGTTGACGCTTGAAGCGCAATTGGAAGCACGTGCACTGATGATGTCGACCAACAACATCTTATCACCTGCCTCAGGTGAGCCGATTATCGTGCCGTCGCAGGACGTTGTACTTGGTCTTTACTACATGACTCGTTCGCGCATTAATGCGAAGGGCGAAGGCATGGTGTTCTCGAACATCGAAGAAGTTCAGCGTGCTTACGGTGCAGGCCAAGCAGCATTGCAGGCTTTGGTGAAAGTTCGTATTCGCCAAGTGGTGCGTGATGAAAATGATCAGCTAGTTGAGAAAATTGCAGTTGAAGAGACCACAGTTGGTCGTGCAATTCTGTTCTCAATTGCGCCAGATGGTATGGCATTTGAGCTGTTCAACAAGCCGATGAAAAAGAAAGCGATCTCTGCCTTGCTTAACGAATGCTATCGTTCAGTTGGTTTGAAAGAGACGGTTATCTTTGCTGACCAAGTTATGTACATGGGCTTCAGCTATGCAACCAAGTCAGGTTCTTCTATTGGTGTGAATGACTTTGTTATTCCGCAAGCTAAGTACGACATTCTTGCCGCTTCTGAAGCAGAAGTTCAGGAAGTTGAAGAGCAGTTTATTCAAGGTCTGATTACTCAGGGCGAGAAATACAACAAGGTGGTTGACCTTTGGTCACGCGCTAACGACCAAATTGCTAAGGCAATGATGGAAGGTATTTCGAAAGAAACTGTGATCGATCGTGACGGCAATGAAGTTGAGCAAGACTCGTTCAATGCGGTCTTCATGATGGCGGACTCTGGTGCTCGTGGTAGTGCCACTCAGATTCGTCAGCTTGCCGGTATGCGTGGTTTGATGGCTAAGCCAGATGGCTCCATTATCGAAAACCCGATTAAAGCAAACTTCCGTGAAGGTCTATCGGTTGGTGAATACTTCAGTTCAACCCACGGTGCGCGTAAAGGTTTGGCCGATACGGCATTGAAAACAGCATCGTCTGGTTATTTGACTCGTCGTCTAGTTGACGTATCACAAGATGTTGTAGTGACTGAACAAGACTGTGGCACAGAAGACGGTATCACCTTAGAGCCAGTGATCGACGGCGGTGATGTTGTTGTACCATTGAGCTTGCAAGTATTGGGTCGTGTGCCTGCGGTTGACATTGTTGACCCATCAACAGGTGAAGTCGTTGTCCCTGCCGGTACTATGATTGATGAGAAATTAGTCGAAAGCGTTGATGGTTTAGGTGTTGATAGCATCAAGGTGCGTTCTTCCATTACCTGTGAAACTCGCTTCGGTATCTGTGCTAAATGTTACGGTCGTGACTTAGCACGTGGTCACCTGATCAACATTGGTGAGGCTGTTGGTATTATCGCAGCACAATCCATTGGTGAGCCAGGTACTCAGCTTACCATGCGTACGTTCCACATTGGTGGTGCGGCATCGAGCTCATCCGCGGTCGATAACGTTCAAGTTCGTCAGGCTGGTACTGCGCATTTGCATAACGTTAAAACCGTTACCCGTGAAGACGGCCACCTTGTGGTTGTTAGCCGTTCAGGTTTGTTGGCGATTGCCGATGAGCATGGTCGTGAGCGTGAGCGTTATAAGCTGCCATACGGTTCAGAAATTTCAGTTAAAGAAGGTGCATCAGTTGATGCTGGCGACGTTATTGTTCGTTGGGATCCGCACACACACCCAATCGTATCTGAAGTATCTGGTAAGGTTCAGTTTATCGGCATGGACGAAGGCGTTACCGTTAACCGTAAAGTGGATGAGCTAACCGGTGTGAGCACGACTGAGATTATCCCTCAGGCGCAGCGTAACGCGACCGGTAAAGAGATTCGTCCATTGATTAAGTTGATCGACGAAAATGGTAACGACATCCTGATCGGTAATACCAATCAGCCGGTTCAGTACTTCTTGCCGGATGGCGCGCTACTTAGCTTAACTGATGCTTCCGAAGTGAAGGTTGGTGACGTTATTGCTCGTATTCCACAAGCGTCTGGCGGTAACAAAGATATTACCGGTGGTCTGCCACGTGTTGCTGATTTGTTCGAAGCGCGTAAGCCAAAAGAGTCTGCCATTCTGGCTGAGATCTCAGGTACCTTCACCTTTGGTAAAGAGACCAAAGGTAAGAAGCGTATCGTGATCACGCCGACAGATGGTTCTGAAGGCTACGAAGAGCTGATTCCAAAATGGCGTCAAATGAACGTATTTGAAGGTGAACAGGTTGAGAAGGGTGAAATCCTTTCCGACGGCCCAATGAACCCGCACGATATTTTGCGTGTTCTAGGTGTTGAGGCATTAGCCAAGTACATCGTCAAAGAGATTCAAGAAGTTTATCGCTTACAGGGCGTAATTATTAACGATAAGCACATCGAGGTTATTTGCCGTCAGATGTTGCGTAAGGCATTGATTACCGACAGTGGCGAGACTGAGTTCATTAAAGGCGACCAAGTTGAATACATGAACTTACTGGAAGGTAACGACCAAGCAGAGTCCGAGAACAAGCAAATTGCGAAGTTTGAACGTGTTCTACTGGGTATTACCAAGGCATCGCTTGCTACTGAATCCTTTATTTCAGCAGCATCGTTCCAGGAAACAACTCGAGTTCTTACAGAAGGTGCGGTAACCGGTAAACGTGATTACCTGCGCGGCCTGAAAGAAAACGTTGTTGTAGGCCGCCTGATTCCAGCAGGTACAGGTCTTGCGTATCACGCAGAGCGTAAGCGTAAACGTCTAGAGCGCACCGGTGAAAAACCATCGATCAGTGCTCAGGAAGTCGAAGCAGCGCTAAGTGAAGCGTTAAACAAATAGTCAGCTATTGACTAAGAAATGCGCGATAACGTAAAATCGCGCACCCTTCGGTACCCGAGTGGCTTGGCTTCTCGGGTACCGTTCGTAATGAGAAGTGAAAAGAGAGAGAAGCTTAATGGCTACAATTAACCAGCTAGTCCGTAAACCGCGTAAGCGTGTAACGGAAGCAAGCGCTGTACGGGCATTAGAAGCATGTCCACAGCGTCGTGGTGTTTGTACTCGCGTATACACAACCACACCTAAAAAACCAAACTCTGCACTGCGTAAAGTTTGTCGTGTTCGTTTAACCAACGGTTATGAAGTGTCTTCATACATCGGTGGTGAAGGTCACAACCTTCAAGAGCACAGTGTTGTACTGATCCGTGGTGGTCGTGTTAAAGACTTACCGGGTGTTCGTTACCACACCGTTCGTGGCGCACTAGATACATCAGGCGTTAACGATCGTAAAACTGGTCGTTCTAAATACGGTACTAAACGACCTAAGGGCTAATCGCCTAGCGGTACATTAAAATTTATAGTCTCAGAATAAGCAGTAAGGCTGAGTGGTTAGTCGCCATCGTGCGCGCCCGATCTCAGATCTGCCTGAAGACCTAATATAAGGGGCTTATCAATGCCAAGAAGACGCGTCGCTGCAAAGCGTGAAGTATTACCAGATCCTAAGTTTGGTAACGTTACATTAGCGAAGTTCATGAACCACGTGATGGTTGATGGTAAAAAATCTATCGCTGAAAAAATCGTTTACGGTGCACTGGATATCGTAAAAGAAAAGGGCCATGAAGACCCTATCGAATTGTTCGAAAAATCTTTAGAAAGTATTGCTCCATTGGTTGAGGTTAAATCTCGCCGTGTGGGTGGTGCGACCTATCAGGTTCCTGTCGATGTACGTCCATCTCGTCGTGAAGCTTTGGCTATGCGTTGGTTGGTTGAGTACTCACGTAAGCGCGGTGAAAAGAGCATGCGTCAACGTCTAGCTGGTGAGCTTTTAGACTCAGCAGAAGGCAAGGGTGCAGCTGTTAAGAAACGTGAAGACGTGCATAAGATGGCAGAAGCCAACAGAGCATTCTCTCATTATCGCTTCTAATTAAACTAAAACGGAGACAGGTTTAGTGGCTCGTAAAACTCCTTTAGCTCGATATCGTAATATCGGGATTGTGGCTCACGTTGACGCTGGTAAAACAACGACAACGGAACGCATTCTGTTCTACACAGGTCTTTCCCATAAGATTGGTGAAGTACATGATGGCGCGGCGACAATGGATTGGATGGAGCAAGAGCAGGAGCGTGGTATTACCATTACTTCTGCGGCGACAACCTGTTTCTGGGCCGGTATGGCACAGCAGTTCGACCAACACCGCATCAATATCATCGATACACCGGGACACGTTGACTTCACCATTGAAGTTGAACGTTCCCTGCGTGTGCTCGATGGTGCGGTTGTTGTTCTATGTGCCTCTTCCGGTGTTCAGCCTCAGACCGAAACTGTCTGGCGTCAGGCGAACAAATATCAAGTACCGCGTATGGTTTTCGTCAACAAGATGGACCGTGCCGGTGCTGACTTTTTACGAGTTGTCGATCAGCTAAAAGAGCGCTTGGGAGCCAATGCGATTCCGGTGCAATTGCCGATCGGTGCTGAAGATGAGTTTGTCGGTGTTATCGATCTACTCAAAATGAAAGCAATATTCTGGAACGAATCAGACCAGGGTATGACTTTTGACTACAAAGATATCCCTGCCGAAATGTTAGCTCAGGCAGAAGAGTATCGCGTCAACTTAGTGGAAGCTGCGGCTGAAGCCAATGATGAGTTGATGGAAAAGTACATGGATACCGAAACGTTAACCGAAGAAGAGATCAAAATCGGTTTACGTCAACGCACGCTAGCCGGTGAAGTTGTTTTAACTCACTGTGGCTCAGCCTTTAAAAACAAAGGCGTGCAAGCTGTACTCGACAGCGTGATTGAGTACATGCCTTCACCTACTGAAGTGAAGTCTATCGAAGGTGTTCTGGACGATGAAACACCAACCACGGTTGATGTAAATGACGACGCGCCGTTTGCTGCGTTGGCCTTTAAAATCGCCACCGACCCCTTTGTTGGTACTCTGACTTTCGTACGTGTATACAGTGGTGTATTGAAATCAGGCGATGCGGTTTATAACTCGGTTCGTGGTAAAAAAGAGCGTGTTGGCCGAATGGTTCAAATGCACTCTAATAACCGAGAAGAAATTAAAGAATTACAGGCTGGTGATATCGGTGCCCTGATCGGCATGAAAGATGTCACCACTGGTGACACCTTCTGTTCACCAGATCATATTGTTACGCTTGAGCGAATGGATTTCCCAGAGCCGGTGATATCGGTAGCGGTAGAGCCTCGTTCTAAAGCCGACCAAGAAAGAATGGGTGTCGCGTTAGGTAAGCTGGCGCAAGAAGATCCCTCTTTTAAAGTTCATACCGACGAAGAAACAGGTCAGACTATTATTGGCGGTCAGGGTGAATTGCACCTAGATATCATCGTTGATCGTATGAAGCGTGAATTTAACGTCGAAGCTAATGTCGGTGCGCCGCAAGTAGCTTATCGTGAACGTATTCGTCAGGCGGCAGACATCGACTCTAAATTCGCTCGCCAATCTGGTGGTCGAGGCCAGTACGGTCATGTTGTTGTGCGTTTTGAACCAGCGGATGATCCGAACTCTGAAACGTTAGAATTCGTCAATGAGATTGTTGGCGGTGTGGTACCGAAAGAATTTATCCCTGCCGTTGAGAAGGGTATCGCCGAACAGATGCAAAACGGTGTCCTTGCCGGTTATCCGTTACTTGGTCTAAAAGCGACGCTACACGATGGTTCTTACCATGATGTCGACTCTAACGAAATGGCCTTTAAAGTGGCGGCATCGATGGCTGTTCGTAAGCTTGCCGACCAGGCCAACCCTGCATTGCTTGAGCCTGTTATGAAGGTTGAAGTAGTGACGCCGGAAGACTATATGGGCGATGTGATGGGTGATTTAAACCGTCGTCGCGGAATGGTTCAAGGCATGGAAGACAGCCCTATGGGTAAGGTGATTGACGCCGAAGTACCACTGTCTGAAATGTTTGGTTATGCCACCTCATTGCGTTCTATGTCTCAAGGCCGAGCTTCCTATACTATGGAGTTCAGTGAGTACGCAGAAGCCCCATCTAACGTGGTTGATGAAATCGTCAAACGCGGCTAATTCAGCACTGGCTCTTTTAGGCTAAACCAGCCTAAAAGAGCCGCTGTTTCGAATCTTTTATTACTTCTAATTAATCGCAACGCCTTTTTAATTCATAGTAACGTCTTTAATTAATAGCAGCGTCAACAAGCCTCAAGCTTGGTTTGATGTGCTTATCTATACCTATTTCTTGCGCTAGTTCGACTAAGGTGCTGCTTGATTTTTAGCGCACTGCCCACCAATTTATAGTCACGTATGATTACTTAGGAAAAACCATGTTTAGAACCCTTCTTTTTTTGGCGACCAACTTTGCGATTGTCATTGTGTTGGGCATTTTCTTGAACGTCATTTTACCGATGTTTGGGATTTATATTGGCGATACCGGAGCGTTGCTGTTTATGGCGTTAGCTTTTGGTATGGGCGGTAGCTTTATTTCCTTGATGCTGTCTAAGTGGCTGGCTGTTCGCAGCTCAGGCGCTCAGGTAATTGAACAACCTCGTACAGAAAAAGAGCGTTGGTTGATTGCAACCGTGCAGCGACTTTCTCAGCAAGCGGGCATTCCTATGCCTGAGGTTGCGATCTTCCCAAGTCAGTCGATTAATGCCTTTGCCACAGGATCGGGTAAAAATAATTCGTTGGTCGCGGTATCTAGCGGCTTATTAACGCAGATGAGCGTTGATGAGCAAGAAGCAGTGATCGCGCACGAAATCGCTCATATTGCTAATGGCGATATGATCACTATGGCGTTACTGCAAGGTGTCTTAAACACCTTTGTGATTTTCCTAGCGCGCATCTTAGCGCAGGTCATTTCAAGTGCGATTTCGCGTGGCAGTGATTCGCGTGGCTTGAGTGGTTTGGCTTACTTTGGCGTCGTCATGGTTCTTGAGATTGTCTTAGGTATTTTAGCCAGCATTATTGCTATGTGGTTTTCTCGACAACGCGAATTCCGTGCCGATGCAGGTTCAGCAAAGCTGGTTGGAGCCGGTAAGATGATAGCGGCCTTGCAACGGTTAAAAACCAGTTCCGAGCCTGAACTGCAGGGTGAGTTGGTGGCCTTCGGCATTAATGGTAAGCGCGCCGAATTATTCGCATCACACCCTAGTTTGGATGATCGCATAAAGGCTTTAATGCAACGTTAAGCCTGTGTCGCACTACCTAGTCGCTGACTTGGTGGTGCGCAGAAATAGCTGTTAGCCGTTGGGTTTTTGTTTAATCACTGATGTGGGCAGAAAAAGCGGTTAAACTGATGGCTATTTGCAGCGAGCATCGCCATGTCTAGAACCTATCTTCAGTTGATAGCCAATCGTTACCAGCAGCACTTTAGCTGAGCCAATGTTGCCACTTAAAGAGTTTAACCCAGAGCTGCTGGCTTCTCCGTTTGATCATCTAGGATGCTTCCAAACCGCTAAGCGCGATTGGCTAATACGGCTATATCTGCCGGATGTCAGCGCCGCTGAATTGATCGATGAAATTAGCGGGGCTTCGCTTGGTTTGTTACGCCCAGTACATGCTGCAGGATTGTTTGAATTAAATCACCAGGCAGATCAAGCACCACTTTATCGTGTTCGAATATTGCAGCCAGACTTAGGTTTGCAGTCACTTGATGCCTACCAATTTAAGCAGCGCGCTGAGGTCGATCTATCAACAGACCGAAACAGGCTTTATCTGAACTTAGGTGCGCAACTGTGCGCGGCGCAGTGGCAGGATCAGCGAATTAACGGTGTGCGCTTTGCTGTTTATGCGCCGAACGCAGCAAGCGTTAATCTGATCGGTGATTTTAATCACTGGCATAACCAACGACACGCCATGCAGCGCTATGAAGATGGCGTTTGGCGGCTCTTTATCCCCGAAGCTGGAGTTGATGATGAGTATTGCTTTTTAATCACTGACAGTGCGGGCAATCGCTTGCCGACTAAAACCGACCCGTACAATTTTTCCTGCACGCAACACCCTGATTTTCATTCGGTAGTGATTAACCAGCAAAGCTATGATTGGCAGGATCATAGTTGGCAAACACGTCAATTAGAGAATGTTCAAACACAGGCGATTTCGATCTATGAAGTTCATCTTGGCTCTTGGTGTCAGCCGAATGATCAGCAGGTGTCATATAGGGCGTTAGCCGAACAGCTAATTCCCTATGTTAAGCGGATGGGCTTTACTCATATTGAGCTATTACCCATTACTGAGCATCCATTTGACGGCAGTTGGGGCTACCAGCCTATAGGCCTGTTTGCGCCGACCAGTCGCTATGGCACGGTGGATCAGTTTAAGGCGTTTATTGATCAATGCCATCAGCACGGAATCGCAGTACTGCTTGATTGGGTACCTGCTCATTTTCCAGCTGATAATCATGGTTTAGCCAAATTTGATGGCAGTGCACTTTACGAATATGCCGATCCAAGACAGGGTTGGCACCCCGATTGGAATTCTTACGTTTACGACTATTCGAGCCCTGAGGTGTGTGCTTTTCTGATCTCATCGGCATTGTTTTGGCTAGATGTCTTCCATATCGATGGTCTGCGAGTCGATGCGGTTTCTTCGATGCTGTACCTGGATTATTCAAGGCAGCCGGATGAATGGCTGCCGAATGCAGACGGTGGTAACCATAATTACGACGCCATTGCATTCTTACAGCGGTTAAATAAAACGATAAACCAGCATTATCCAAAGGCTTTAAAAATAGCCGAAGAGTCGTCTTATTTTCAGGGTGTCACAAAAACAGTTACTGAGCAGGGTTTAGGGTTCGACTTAAAGTGGAATCTTGGCTGGATGAACGACAGCTTAGCCTTTATGGCGGAGCCGTTTGATCAACGCGCGGCTTATCGAGAAAAGCTGACGCATGCCATCAGCTATATGGATAGTGAGCACTTCCTGTTGCCGCTGTCGCACGATGAAGTAACGCACGGCAAAGGCTCATTACTTGATCGCATGCCGGGTGACCAATGGCAAAAAATGGCCAATTTGCGCGCCTATTACGGCTTTATGTATGCGCATCCGGGTAAAAAGCTGATGTTTATGGGTAATGAATTTGCCCATTTACAAGAGTGGTCTCACCAATCCGCCTTAGATTGGAGCTTGCTAGGCGAATTACCAACGGATCACTCGGGTATGCAAACGCTGATTAAGGATCTAAACCAGCTTTATCTCCAGCAACCGGCATTGCATGAGCTGGATAGCTCCAAGCGTGGTTTTAGTTGGTTAACCGAGTTTGATAACGAGCGACTAATCAGCAGCTTTATACGCCGAGCTCAGGGCGAGGATGTCATTGTTGTAGTGGTTAATCTGTCGATTTGGCCGGTCGACAATTATCGCGTCGGCGTGCCCCACAAAGGCTGTTATCGGGTGATCCTTGATACTGATTCACGCTACTACAATGGCAGTAATTATGGCCGATATGATCAATACCAGAGTTTGCCTGACGCTGTTCATGGGCAGCCGATGTCGTTGAACCTGTCAGTGCCGCCGTTGGCAACACTCTACCTGAAATGGCAAGGTTGTTAGATTGGCTACTTAATTTGTGCCATCTAGCTTAAACTTATCCAGTTATAGGCCGATGAACTAAACAGTAGATTCATTCGTTAGTCGCAATTAACCTAGGCAGCGAGTTTAACAGTCAGTTAGTGTTTGCTAGCTCACGCAAGGCGCACTAGGCTGAATAATATTCTTTTATTACAAGTTGGAGGTTGCTCATGGCAACAACCGAAATGTGGGTAGTGGTGCAATTAAATGGTGAACCACTGGCTTTCCCAGCAACGCTGATTAAAGAGGTCGTGCCTTGGCAGCCACTTAATCCAGTACCAAGCCAAGCTACCGGCGTAATGGGCATGGTAAGCCTGCGTGGTGAAACCTTAGCTGTGATGGATGTTTTGCAAATGAACGGCATTGGCAGTGTCGACGACCCAAGTTTTATGCTGGTACTAGATTTTCCTGAAAGTCGAGTCGGGTTGGCTGTAGATAAGGTTGAAGGGGTTCAGTACTTTAGTGTCGACGAAATGGATTCAAATATGGCAGGTGGCTATATTCAGGGTACGTTGACACGGGAAGATCGCCTTTATCAGATGGTGAATCCTCATGCTCTTGAGCAGTTAATGGCTCAATTTACCGATGTCGGCACACTGGAAGATACTAACTAGTATCGATTAGTTAGCACTTATTAGCTTAGTTGGCGCTTATTAGTTAGTCGATATGAGCTAATTGATCTCAAGCTTGCAGTGAACCGCTGGATGTAACCTATTAGCGTTTACCCTTCCTATTTATACGTATCCAAGTTTGTCAGATGAGAGGCGGCCGTTTAGGACGTCTCTGTTTTATCTAAGAACTGCTGTTTTTGAGGATGCGTTATGCCGAGTCTGTTCTCAATAAAGTCTCTCCAAGAATTACCGATCAGTGTTGCAAGTAAATTAATTGCCGGCTTTGCGGCCATTGTTTTGATGCTGCTGTTTATTGCTACTCAGTCGATTAGTGATTATCACCATACCCAAAAAACAATGAAGCAGCTGGTGTCTTTGTCTGAGTCGATGTTGCAAGAAACGACGCGGGTACAATCATCACTGCTGGTTTTTTTGTCGGATTTCAAAAAAACCACCGAGCAAACCACCACCGAAGGTGTGCAGAGCGTCTTGGCTGAGGCCGATCAACAAAAGCAATTAATCCAAGCGGCATTAACTGCTGTCGCTTCCTATATCAGTCAAGATTCAAAATTTAGCTACGCCAGTGATGCTGATATTGAGCAAGAAAAGCAGGCGATAGAAACTATCTGGTTGCAGGTTGAGTCGGCAGCGTCGATCAAACGGCAACAGTTAGAGCTGGAACAGCAACGGCAAGCGATCAGTGAAGAGTTAACTCAAGTAGAGGCGACGCTAGACGCCTATTTCGATGAACTGATCTGGAAGGCTTTTGGCGATGAACAGCTGCTGGTTCTGGCTGAGCTCTATTCTTCTTTTTTAACCAGCTTTAATGTCATCAAAGATCTCGATTTGGCTATGACGCTAGAAAATCTGAATGAGGCGGAGCAGAAGTTTGGCGATTGGCAGGCCGATCATTTGCAATATTCCTATGCCTTGTTGCAATTGGTGTATGAAAACGAAGCTTTCCGTGAAGATGCAGAATTTGTCGATCAGATGACAGCCTCGATAGAACGTTTGGTGGTTGCAGAAGATGGCTTGCTGGTGGCTCGCGCGCAGGCGATTCGTCTACAGCAGCAGGCGCAAACCAATTTAGAGCAGGCCGATGTTAGTATCGGCGCAACCCTAGACGCGGTGATTGAATTAAACGAGCACGCAAACCTTTATTCTCAGTTAATTGCCAAAGATATTGAGCGCAGCATGCAGCGTTCAATTTTGATGATCATGTTCAGCTCGGTGGTGGCTGTCGTAGTCTCAGTGTTGATTTCCTTACTGGTCTTACAGTCTATTCGCAAGCCTCTGAAACTGATGATGCAAGCGTTGCGAAAGCTGGCAAATGGCGATTTGAGCTATCGCTTTAAGCGCCATAGCAACGACGAATTTGGCGAGCTTTCTGCCGCTACAGAACAGGTCAATCATCGGTTAACAGAGATGATTACTGCGATAAAGCAGGGCTCAGATCATCTATCCAAAGTCAGCGTCTCGACACAGGCCAGTTCCGATAAAACCTTGCAACAGGTCGAGCTGCAAGCCAACGAGCTAAACTCCATTGCCACATCGATGCAAGAAATGACGCATACCGTGACGGTTGTTGCTGACTCCGCGGTAGCCGCGAAGGAAGAGGTGGTGTTAGTCAATCATCTTTCTACTAACGCCGATCAAAATATGCGCACCGGTCAGCAGGGCATTTCGGCGTTACGCGGGCATTTGAGTACGGCGGTCAGTCTGATTGGCCGCACCAGTGAAGCGGTAGGAAACATTGAACAAATACTATTAGTGATTCGTTCCATTGCCGAGCAAACTAATCTTTTGGCATTAAACGCAGCTATTGAGGCGGCGCGTGCGGGTGAGCAGGGCCGAGGATTTGCTGTCGTTGCAGATGAAGTGCGCAGCTTAGCCAATCGCACCGAAAGCTCGACCAGTGAGATCGATGCGCTCATTGCTGAATTAAACCGTTCGGTTATCGATGCCAGCGCGGCAATTGAAGAGGGTTCAGTGATGGCGAATGATAACGATGAGCGATTCTCTGAGTTAATGTCGATATTTTTAGAGCTGAACCAGTCGATTGAAAAACTAGGCCGATCCAGTGATCACATTGCCAATATTGCTAGCGATCAGGCGTTGACGGCAGAAGAAATTAATCAGCAGGTGGTTGCGATTTCGGATGCCGCAGAGGATGCCAAACAAGAAGTTAGTGACGTTGCTGCCAATATTGCCGATGTCGCCGAGGTCTCTGATCGGCTGCAATCAATGATCACCGCCTTTAACATAGAACGTCAGAGTTAAGCCAACGCCGTGCATGTTGTTTGCACATTTGTTGGTTATGCTTAGATTTATCTAACCCTTAATTTAAGCGTACAAAAAGACCTATGTTTAATTCCATTCGAACTAAGTTGTTCGCTCTTATTCTACTCACAAATGGCGTGATGGTGTTGTTGCTGTTGTCGTTCAACGCCTTCAGCTTCAATCGCAGTTTTTCCAATTACGTTGAGCAGCGCGAGCAGAAGCGGCTGTCGGTGCTGATCGAGCGTATTGCGCTGGCCTATGAAAGCGAAGGTAATTGGAAGTGGTTGCGCGATGAGCCAACTAGCATCATTAGCTTGCTTGAAAACAGCAGCAATTCTAATAACGGTCCTCGCGTGCAAGAACGAAGCTTTCGGCCGGGATATGCAGATCAGCTGCGCATTAGGGATGCACAAGGTCGGCCTGTTTATGGTCGGCCACCGAACGGCCATAAGATCATTTGGCTGCCCATTGAAAACAGTCGCCAGCGAGTGTTTGGCCAATTAGGTGTCGAACTCAACAGCCGCTTTGATGCGCAAAGTGACGCTATTTTTGTTAATCAGTTGCGCCAGCAGCTGTACGTTATCGGCCTGTTGGTCTTTGTAATTGCCGCAGGCTTTGCCATTCCCTTTTCAGGCTGGTTAGTGCAGCCCATTCAACGTATTACTCATGCAATGCGCCAGTTAAGTGGCGGTGATTTCAATGTCACGGTGCGCAATGACCGTCAGGATGAATTAGGCCAATTAGCCACAGACTTTAACCAGATGGCTTTGGTGTTGCGTAAGGCTCAGAGTGATCGGCAACAGTGGGTCAGCGATATAGCGCATGAGTTGCGCACGCCGGTAGCGGTACTGCAGGCCGATATAGAAGCGGCACAGGATGGCATCCGGCAAGTGGACGATACTTGGTTGGCGACGCTCTACACGCATTCCGAGCGGCTCAAGCAGCTGGTCAATGATTTACACCAGCTGTCTCAATCCGATGCAGGAGCACTGAGTTACCGCTTTGAACGAGTTGATCTGCGTGAATTAACTGAGCAGGTAATCGGACAATTCAAAACTAGCTTTGAGAATCAATATATCGACGTAGTACTGAGCAGCGGCACAGAGCTGATTGAACTGGATGGTGACGTACAGCGTTTAGCGCAGCTGTTGACTAACTTAGCGCAAAATACACTGCGTTACACCGAAGGCTCGGCACAGCAGCCAGGACAGTTACGAATAGACATCACTCAAGCCGCTGGCGATATTCAATTGCACTGGCAGGATTCTGCGCCGTCCGTTGCGCCTGAACATCTCGATAAGTTGTTTGATCGACTGTACCGAGTCGATGAGTCTCGCAGCCGGTTATCTGGTGGATCGGGCCTTGGCTTGGCGATCGCCAAAAATATTGTTGAAGCGCATCAGGGGCAGATAGAGGCCCGCCGAAGCGAGTTGGGCGGATTGTTGATCAGCCTGACGTTACCTTGCGTCAAGGAAAGCGAAAAATGAATCACATCTTAATCGTCGAAGACGAACAGCACTTAGCAGATTTAGAACGAGACTATTTAAAGCAAGCGGGCTTTGAGGTCACAGTGATTAATCGAGGCGATGAAGCCAGTGATTGGCTTCAGCAACATACGCCAGATCTGGTGGTTTTGGATCTTATGCTGCCCGGTAAGGATGGCTTGGATATCTGCAAAGAGCTGAGAAAAGTCAGCGATGTGCCGGTTATTATGACCACCGCTAAGGTTGAGGAAATCGATCGCTTAATCGGGCTAGAAATAGGTGCGGATGACTATTTGTGTAAGCCCTTTAGCTTGCGTGAGCTGGTCGCCAGAGTAAAGGCGGTGGTTCGTCGTTACGGCCACGCTGCCAAGCCAAGCCAGGTGGCAGCGCAGGAGTCATTGGTTCAGTTGTCGATTTCTGAAAACGATACTCGAGCCTGCTTTGGTGAACGTTGCACTGAATTGACCATCGTTGAAGTGAGATTGTTACTGCTGTTACGTCAGCACCCTCGGCAGATATTTTCTCGCGATCAAATTATTGATGGCATCTATGACGACCGTCGAGTGGTTTCAGATAGAACTGTAGATAGCCACATTAAAAAGCTGCGCAAAAAATTGAACGACATTAATCCAGAGCATAATTACATCCAGTCTATTTATGGCGCTGGCTATCGATACAATGTTGAGCCGGATGTGAGCACGTCTCAGAGCCAGGCTGAGTGATGCTAATGAGGTCAAATGTCAGCGCAATGGTGTTGAGGTTTCTTATTTCTTCCATATTTTGTGCAATATGTTTTCCGATACTAAGTCCTGTCGAAAGCAAAGACAGAAATAAAAACTTAGGAGAACGATTATGACAACAATGAAGCAAAAACTAGCCGCAGGTGGTTTAGCCATTATTTTAGCAACCAGTGCCGTGTCATCTTTTGCAAAAGAAGGCGATAAAGGGCCACGCCGAGACAATGTGAATTTAGATTATATCTTCACTGAGTTAGCACTGACCGAAGAACAGCAAGCGGACGTGAACGCAGTTTTACAAGCGTTTCGCGACCAAGCAGACGAGCAACGTAAAGCCGCTCGTGAAGAACGCCGCGATGCCGAAGATCGCCCAAGCCGAGAAGAAATGGCTGAGATCCGTCAGGCACACCGTGAGGCGATGATTGAAGGTTTAACCGATGAGCTTAATAAGGTGCTCAGCGCAGACCAAACTGAAGATTTCGTGACCTACTTTGAAGCGCACTCACAGAAAGGCCCAAGAAACAAAGAAGGTGGCAATCGCAGCTAGATTGATCTTCGGGATCGAAAGTCCCAGATAGTAAGTTTCTAACAATTATTGGGTTATTTGCCAAGGCCATCCATCAGCGATGGCTTTTTTTGTGTCTGCGTTCTTATTATGAATATGAGAGCGTTTAAACAGAATCATCGGTTTAATAAATGTATAATCGGTCGATAACGTCGTTATCTCTAGCTTTTTAATTGAGGAAAGTATTTTGTCTTCAAAAGCCCATCATTCCCAAGGACTACTGTTGTTCAAGTTGCACAATGGTCAAAAATTTGCCATTGGCACACTGAAAGTGCGAGAACTGGTCCCTTATCGGCCGATCACTGCTATGGCACATCAGCAAGCGGGTATTTCTGGTGCGGTGACGATTCGAGATAAAACCATTCCAGTGATCGATATGGCCGCTACGATTGGCAGCCAGCCGATTCCTCAAAGTAAGTTGGAATCATCCTACATCGTGGTGACCGACTGTCAGCGCCGATTAGCAGGCTTTTTGGTCAGCAGCATTGAGAAAATCATTGAAGCTAACTGGCGTGCGATTAAGCCGCCAGAACCGACATTAGGTAAAGATGTGTTCATCACTGGCACCGTCGAGGTGGATGGTGAAATTATTCAGTTGATGGATGTCGAAGTTCTATTTAGCCGAATTTATGGTATTCAGTCGAAAACAACCGTGGCGACGGTGACGGATGTTGAGCGAGAGCTGTTGAGGTCAATGAACATCCTCGTGGTTGACGATTCTCGTACCGCACGAAAGCAATTGACCGATGTCTTAGGCGAATTAAATGTGCCGTTTGAGGTAACCGGTGATGGCTCATTGGCGCTCGAAATAATGCACCGTTATGCCGAAGACAATAGTCCGATCGATATTTTAGTCAGCGATATTGAGATGCCAGGGTTGGATGGTTATGAATTGGCGTTCGAGGTTCGCAACGACGATAAGCTGGCCGGAGCCTATATAATCTTGCACACCTCTTTATCGAGTGAAATCAGTGTTAGTCAGGCGCATCAGGTCGGTGCAAACGAAGCCTTAACCAAGTTCGATGCTAAAGAACTTGCCTCATCGATGATCGAGGGTGCCAAGCAGGTGATAAAAAACCGCGGAGAATAACCGCGGTCGATGCTTTGCTATAACGGCGTTATTAATCTTTTCGGTTGGTGAATTGAAGGTCCTGAGTGACCTTTTTTTCGTCGCGCAACATTGCTATAACGCTCTGTAAGTCGTCGCGTTTTTTGCCTTCCACACGTACTTTTTCGCCCTGAACATTGGCTTTAACTTTAAGGCCTTTCTCTTTAATCAGTTTGACAATAAGCTTGGCAGTCGGCTGTTCTAAGCCATTTTTAAATTTCATGTTCAGGGTGAAGGTTTTGCCTGTATGGATGGGCGTGTCTTCAACTTCAGCGTAAGCGGCGCTGATACCGCGCTTAACGCAATTGCTGGCGGCAATATCCTCTAGCTGACGGACCTGAAAGTCAGATTCACATTTCAGCACGATGGTGTTTTCGCCGCTGAGTTCGATGCTGGCATCAACGCCACGAAAGTCAAAACGAGTCGCCAGTTCACGAGTGGCGTTATCTACTGCATTTTTAAGTTCAATTTTGTCAATTTCAGAAACAATATCAAAAGAGGGCATGTTGCTATCCGCTAGTAAAATTAAGTTGCTGCCAGTATATCAAAACTCTGAGCATTAGGTTTACTGCAGCAAAGTTGATCTGACGACTAACGGTTGTTGATCGGGTTAGTTATATTAGAATAGCGATGTAAATGTGATTAACCCAAAGCGATGGTGAGGATAAGCAATGACGATAGCGACAATTGGCGTGATAGGGGCAGGAACAATGGGCGCAGGTATTGCCCAGGTGTTTGCTCAAAATGGATTTGAAGTCCATTTGGTTGATAACCAGCCAAGCCATTTGCAAAGAGCGGTTAGTGACATTCAGCAAGGCCTCGAAAAAGCCCTAGCAGCCAAGCGCATCAGCGCTGAACAGGCATCAACTGCAGCAGAAAAATTGCATACATCGACGCAGCTCGAAGTATTTAAAGCCTGTGACCTAATCTTGGAAGCGGTCAGTGAAGAAGAGCCGACAAAAATCGCGCTGTTCCAGAGTATCGACCGCATCTGCCCTGAGCACACGATTTTAGCGTCTAACACCAGTGCCATTGCGATTACTCGTATGGCTGCAGCCACCAAACGTCCCGATCGTTTTATGGGCATGCACTTTATGAAACCAGCGGCAGAACGAGATGTGGTTGAATTGATTCGTGCTTTGCAGACCAGTGATGAAACCTATCAGGCATTATTGGCATTAAGTGAGCAGATCAATAAAACGCCAGTAGAAGTTAAAGACTATCCAGGTTTTGTTTCAAATCGTTTATTAATACCGATGATCAATGAAGCGGCCTATGCGCTTTATGAAGGCGTTGCCAGTGCGGAAGATATCGATACGGTTATGGAACTCGGTCGTGGTCATCAGGTTGGGCCATTACGCTTGGCCGATAGTATTGGTTTAGACATCTGCCTTTCGGTAATGAACGTGCTGCACTCTGGCTTTCAGGATTCTAAATACCGCCCTTGTCCATTATTGCAACAGATGGTCGATGCCGGTTATTTAGGTGAAAAAACCGGCCGAGGCTTTTATACCTACTGATAGGTGTTCACGCCTATGGTTGGTGATCAAGAACTCTAGTTGGTGATCAAGAACTATGGTTAGTGATCAAAATCTATGGGATTAATAGGGTTTTATAGTGTGCCGGTGGCTTTTGTTGTTATCGGTTGCGCTTTTTAGCCCGTGCTAAACGGGCATAAAAATTAACGCCAGTACATCGTTGTCATAATCACCAGTGGTTTTATATTCTCGATAGCCTTCACTGGCCGCGCAGCCAATTAAGTAGCGCTCATTGTCAAAATGGCTGATGTGAGCCTCATGTTGACCAGCCTGCAATTGTACGTGCTGATCTTCCAGTTCAATTTTATCTCCCGCTTTAATTTGTTCTTTATTCTCTGTCGCCGCGATGACATTGCCGGATCGGTCGGTAAACAGACCAAAGCTTTGATTAAATGGCAGGCCTTGGTCATTTTTAGGCAGCGCATCGTTTAGCATTGCTTGGAATTCTGGCGTGCTATCAAACACGATGCCGATACCGCCAATAGCTTGGTTGTGATCCTCGGGTGCAAAAATAGCCGCGTTATAAATATAGGTAAACTCGTTGCTGTAATAGTCAGAAGCCGCAAAGGATGAAACGCAATAGGCTTGGCTGTTCGTCATGCTTAATGTTGTTCCAGCACCACTTTGAAGACTTGCTTGCTGGCCGACCATGGCGGCTTGTTGATTATTGGAAACCGCAATAATGACGCGATCCGAATCGTAAACATAAAGGTTGGTATAGACTGTATAAAGGTCGTTTATATAGACCAAGATGTCGGTGATCTGTTGCCTACCTTGATCATCAAGGGGCTTTGTTAACAGGCTCCTGAATGCTGATGTGAGTGCCCACCAACGGCAGTCGTTAGCGCGTTCATAGAGATTTCTATCCATCAGATCGACAGCAAGTGAAGCCTGAAAAGCGACTTGATTTAGCCGGGTTAACAGCACCGTTTGTTGCAAGTCGTTAATCGATTCATTAAAAACCGTAGCGGTTTGCTCGCCTATTTGACGTATTTCTTCTAATACTGGAATGAATTCGGCGGCTTCACGACGAGCGGCGGTAATTTTACCGTTAATGACTAATAGCCGCAGGTCTTCATTGACTAAGTAGAGATTGCCGCCGTACGTCATTTAGCTGATCAGAAAACAGCGTCGACTCGGTTATGCCCGAATGCAGTTGGCTGTTGTTATTTGCTTTGCTTAGCTCCTTGCGCTCAGCTTGTATCGGCGATGCCATACAGCTTGACCAACCTAAACCAAAGAAATTTTGGTAGCCTTGAGTTTTGGCTGTACTGATGAGGTATTCCGTACCAGCTAAGAGCGCGATCTTATTGCCGATTGTTGTCGACATCTGACTGTTTATCGCCGCGAATTGAGTATTGCTACTGGCAATGATTTTTTGCTCGTTATCGACCAGCATTAAAATACTGTTGCTGTTTTTTGGCAGCAGTCGATTAAAGATACCGCTCACTTCATCGTTAAAACGAAAACATAAACAGAGCACGCCGAGTACCGGTGCCGATAGACTGCTGTTGGCGGTAATTTTACAAGAGTAGATTAGTGAAGCTGATTGATTGGGTTGTAAGTCGCTATAGCGAAATGTCTCGATGTAGTCGTCTTTACTACTAACGGTTTGTTGAATTAATGGATCTTGGCAATGCGTGATCGGGTTGTCGTCGTTTAGATGCGCCATGACATTGCCGTGGCTATCTAAAATAATAATTTCGTCATAAACGCTGTACTTTTTTACGTATTGTTTTAAGCGGGTTTTTATTTCAAGCCTGCTGTTATCGTTGTTTGCTAAGAGAAAATTTCGAATGTCTGAGTCAGTGGCAAGAAAGCCAACATCTGCGGTTCGTTCGAATAGATTGCGAATGAGAAGGTCGACCGCCACCTGTGCGCGTTGCGAATTATCCAGTGTTTGTTTTGCGATCTGCTCTTGAACTAGGTTTTCGATTAGGCTCTGTTGCAATCTAGTAAATTTCTTTCGAGTATCGAGCATATCCGATAGGATCGTTGTCGCTATATTATAGCTGTTTATTTTTCCGATAAGCGTGATTTTCCCCCACCAATCATTTAAAGCACTGAGTCGAGAGTGATAACGGGCGATATCTGGCAGTGCGGATTGCAAGCGACTTTTATAAGCCGCAATTAGGTTGTCCATTCAACTGCTTCCTAAGAAATAAATGACAGGTGGTGTCTATTTTTAGTATCGATCAGAGCATCATGTGCTGGTTTATTATTGGTTAAATGTTGCACAGTTGATAGTGTTATCGGTTGCTTTACTCTTTTAATGAGGCATTTATTTAGCGATTAACCAGAATAAGTTGGTTAGAGTTCACTGAACAACAAACGGATATTTTTGTTACACTTTTTTGAATGAAAAAAATAAGGGAGTTTCATGAAACATTGCATTGAATGCGGCGCAAAACTGAGCGAAAAACAACATCCAGAAGAAGGCGTAATTCCTTATTGCTTAGCATGTGAAGCCTATCGTTTTCCGATTTTTAACACTGCTGTTAGTTTGATTATTTTGGATGAACAAGAAGAAAAAACATTGTTCATAGAACAATATGGGCGAGAAGGCTTTATCCTTGTTGCTGGTTATATCAGCAAGGGTGAGTCAGCAGAACAGACCGCCGCACGCGAAGTTAAAGAAGAAGTCGGACTTGCGATAGAAAATATCCGTTTTAATAAAAGCGAATATTTTGAAAGCAGTAATACTCTGATGTTGAATTTTTCCTGTCGGGCAAAAAACTCGGTGGAGTTGGTGACAAATTTTGAAGTTGATCGAGCGCAGTGGTTCAAGCTCGAAGATGCTGTCGAAGGGATTCGCCCGAACAGCTTAGCAAAACGATTTTTTATGCACTGGCTAGATTCAAAACAACCTTAGGATTTCGTCTGGTTATGAGAATTGTCAAAAAATGGTTGATGACAATGAGGGCAACGAAGGTCTTTGGAGGGATATTTTTTTAAATACTCTAGGGTTAGGATTTCAACATCTTCTTCGGACAGCCCTAGCTGTTCTCGTAATCGTTCTAAATTATTTTGTTTTTCTTCGGTGATAACGCCATCACCAAATACTTGCTCTAGTTGGTTGCTGTAAAGTGATCGTCGGCGGTGAACCTGGTCTATAAAGCCCGAGGCCAAAATACCGGCAGGTAACGCGACCATGCCCATGCCGATAATAGTGATTAAACCGCCAAAAATTTTTCCTCCTGCACTGACAGGAACACTGTCGCCATAGCCGACGGTGGTCAATGTTGCCATCGCCCACCACATGGCGTCAGGAATGCTGCCAAATACCTCCGGTTGGATATCGTGTTCAATTAAATAGATGCCGCTTGATGCCAGAATCAGCAATGTAATAAGTACAAAGAAGGCGGCAAAAAAGGCGCTCGATTCCTCTTTAAATACATCGAGCACTAGGTTCATCGCACCGGAATAGCGAGTGAGCTTAAAGACACGCAATAATCGGACAACACGTAAGAAGCGAAGGTCTAACGAGATAAAGAAGGCAAGATAAAACGGAGCAATGGCGAGAAAATCGAATACCGCCAATGGTGTGAAGATATATTTTAAGCGGGCTTTTGCCGGCGTGTCGTCTTCGTAGCCAGCCAATTCAACGCACGACCAAACGCGCAGAAGGTATTCGATCGTAAAAACGCTCACTGAAAAATAATCGAAGAGTTGCAGTGCGAGCTGGTGCTGTTGTTCAAACTCGGTAACCGACTCTAAAATGATCGCCAGTACATTGAGTGCGATTAGCCCAATGAGCACAAGATCGACAATGCGACTGTAGCGATGATTACCATCTACGCTGAGAATTCTAGCCGTGGATTTACGTAGTGGCTGGAGCACGATGGTAGTGTTCCTTTTGTTTTTGATAAAGCTCATGAGTTAAGTTAAGCAGATCGACCAGCTGTTCGGAGGTTTCTGTTTTTCCGCGTGCAAGCCAGGTTTTAAGTAGCGTGCTGACCGAGGTGTACATGGAGGTGCTAAAATAGGCGATTTCCGTTTCGGTGAGCTGATAGAGCTCTATCATTTGATCCAACTTAAACTGTGTCGCTAACATAAATTGCTCTTGAAACAGTCCCCAGCGGTTGGCATTGAGCACGTTTTCGAGCAGTTCGCATTCGCCTCGCCAAAAATCGAAAAATGTTACCAGATCGGAACGAAAGCTTTCATCAACCCCCTTCTCTCTGCCAAAGTGGCAGGACTTACCTCGGCTGAAGGTTGTTGCCAGCTTGTATCGGAAGATATCGTCAACGTAGTCAAAGTTGCGATAGAAGGTTGCGCGACCAATACCGGCAACCTCGCACACCTCTTTGATGCCAATCTTTTCATATTTTTTGTCTTGCATCAGAGTTAACACAGCCTGATACAGAGCTTCAGCGGATTGAAGTACGCGTTTGTCCGTGCTTTTTCGGTACATATGTCTATATTTGTCTCAGTGCTTAATTTATAGGATTGAAAGCTACCATATCAGCCCCTATATTGCCTGAAAATTTTAATACATATGTTTCGTAAAAGTCGTTTCTTGCGAATTTGACTATAAATTGGAGAGTGGATATGAGTTCAAGACTTGGTGGAGGCGTTGTCGTCTTGGTAGCGATAACGTTATTTTTGGCGTTACAAGCAGTTTCTGGTACAGCTGAGGCATCAAGTCCAGTGAAAGTTGCAGAGGTGTCAGGCAAGTTTCAAGTTCAATCTAGACAGTTCCCAGCCAAAGTCGTGGCATCATCGGCGGCGGACTTGGCAACTAAGGTTGGCGGTCAGGTCGAGGCGATTTATTTTCAGCCTGGCGATAAGGTTAAGCAGGGTCAGGTACTGTTGCAGATCGATGCTACCGATTATCAGCTTGGTTATGAGCAGGCTCAAGCTAATTTAACCTTGGCGCAGGCGACCTATAACCGAGTCTACTCTTCGTTTAAAAAGGGTGCCTCCACTCAAGCTGATCTTGATAATGTTCGTGCGCAGCTAGACCTAGCTAACATCGCATTGCAGCAGGCTCGAAATAGCTTGGCTGATACGGCCTTAGTTGCACCTTACGACGGTGTTATTGTTCGAGTCACTCCTGAGTTACATGAGTTTGTTGCGCCGCAATCACCATTGATTTATCTGCAATCGCAACAGGCTATTTTGGTCGACTTCCAATTACCGAGCGACATCATTGCTCGTACCAATGTAAATGAGCTATCGCCAATTACGGTACGTTTCGATGCCTTCCCAGAACAAGCATTTGTAGCCGAGGTTAAGGAGTTTTCTACCGAATCGGATACCACAACGCGAGGTTACGATGTCACCTTGACGATGCCGCTTTTGGAAGATAAATCGATCAATGTTTTGCCGGGTATGGATGCCACGGTTGAGCTATTTTTAGATAAGAAATCTCATAGCACCACGATAGTGGTCCCTAACCAGGCGGTATTTTTACAACAACAGCAGCCGAGTGTTTGGCTATTGGACGGTGATCGAGTTGTACGCCAAGTGGTGTCGTTGGGTGCACTATCTGAAAACGGTATTGAAATACTCGAAGGGCTGAGTGCTGGACAGCAGATCGTTGTTGCTGGCGTGCATCAATTAACTGAAAACCAACAGGTGACTGTTTGGGCGGGTAAATAATCGATGGTTGATGTCGCAAAGTATTTTATTGAAAAGAAAGTCACCAGCTGGATGGTGACGGCTATCCTGCTCGTTGGCGGGGTAATGGCTTTCTTTAATCTGGGTCAGTTAGAAGATCCTGAGTTTTCTATTAAGCAAGTGAACATCTTTACCAGTTACCCAGGTGCAACACCTGAGCAGGTCGAGGATGAAGTGACCTACTTGCTGGAAGCCGAAATGCAGAACATGCCGTATGTTGATGAGATAACATCAACCAGCTCGGCCGGTTTGTCGGAAGTGAATGTTCTATTAAAAGATACCGTACCAGGTGAGATTTTGAATCAGGTCTGGGATGAGGTGCGTAAAAAGGTCGGGGATCTAGAACCTTATTTTCCACCCGGCGTAGGCTCGCCGATCGTGGTCGATGACTTTAGCGACGTCTACGGCATTCTATATGCCTTTGTCGCTAGTGAAGAAAACACCTTTAGTTATGCCGAGCTGGATAGCATTGTCACCGAAGTTAGCCAGCGCTTGGCCTTGGTTGATGGCGTTTCTAAAGTTGTGATTGCTGGTGATCAGACTGAAGAAATTCGCATTGAAGTGCCGACTAAAAATCTTGCGTCGATGGGTATTCCCATTGAAGCAATTGCTTCGGTATTGAGCGAACAGAATGTTGTTAATAGCTCTGGCTATATCACTATCGGAGAAGAATACCTTCGCCTGAGTCCATCCGGTGAGTTTGAATCTGTTGAGGAGTTGGGTCTTCTTAACATTACTAGCGCCTCAGGGAAAACCGTTAAGCTGAGAGATATAGCAACGATCAGCCGAGCCTATACTGAGCCCAGCAGCCACATTATTCAGTTTCAAGGCAAGCCAGCTATTACCTTAGGGGTTTCTTTTTTATCGGGTGTTAACGTTGTTGAGGTTGGCGATCAGGTGCGCGCAGAAATGGCGCAGCTGGCCGATGTTATTCCGTTAGGTGTTGATTATCAGCCTATTTACTTCCAAGGCGACGAAGTTGATAAGGCCGTTAATGGCTTTTTATTTAGCCTGCTACAGGCCGTTGTTATCGTAGTATTGGTGCTGTTGGTCTTTATGGGTTTACGCTCCGGCTTTTTAATTGGCCTGGTATTGACCGTTACCATCTTCGGTACCTTTATTGTCATGGATATAGCCAACATTGCACTGCAACGTATTTCGTTAGGCGGTTTGATCATTGCGCTAGGCATGTTGGTAGATAATGCCATTGTTGTAGTTGAAGGCGTTTTAATTGGCATGCAAAAAGGCCGTACTAAGCTGCAAGCTGCGAGTGATGTTGTTAAACAAACAAAATGGCCGTTGCTGGGTGCGACTGTAATTGCAGTTACTGCATTTGCACCGATTGGTTTATCACCTGACAGTATGGGTGAGTTTGTTGGCTCATTGTTCTGGGTGTTATTAATTAGTTTGATGATCAGTTGGTTTACGGCGGTCTCAATCACACCGTTCTTCTGCGACCTGTTGTTTAAGGACAAGTCGTTTGTTACTGCAGATTCAGAAGATCCTTATGGCGGTGTCATTTTCACTCTATTTAAACGTCTGCTGTCGGCAGCCATGGGCCATCGTTGGATTACCATTGGCGCTATGGTGCTGATGTTGTTTGTCGCCATTATTGGCTTTGGTAGCGTTAAGCAGGCCTTTTTCCCTGCTTCTTCGACGCCTATTTTTTATGTTGAGCTACGTTATCCAACCGGTCACAGCATGGAAAGTACGACAGAAAAGGCTGCACAGCTAGGTAGCTATTTGAATGAAGATCAGCGAGTTGATTTTGTCGCTTCAACCATCAATGGTGGCTTGCCTCGTTATGTACTGACTTATTCTGCAATTGAGTCGGATACGAATAGCGCTCAGCTAGTGGTGCGCGCTTTTGAATCCGAAGATATTCCAGACCTGCTAGCCGACATAGAAAGCTATTTGGCTGAGAATCAACCAGAAGTGTTTGTGAAATTGCGACGCATGGCCTTGGCGCCACCAACGGCTGCGGATATTGAAGTGCGCTTCCAAGGTGAGGATGCTCAGGTGTTACGTGAGCTTGCTGAGCAAGTGAAAACTATTTATCGAGCAAACGATAATCTCGATAAAATTCGTGATGACTGGCGTCAGCCGGTGAAAGTATTGCAGCCTATTTTTGATGTCGAGAAGGGTGCTGAGCTAGGTATTTCCAAGAACGACTTTGAAACAGCCTTGCTGACTTTTTCAGAAGGACAAACTGTTGGCGTGTATCGTGATGGAACGGATTTGTTGCCAATTAAATTAATGTTGTCGGAAGAAGAAAGCGGCAGTGTTGATCAGTTAGCTAACATTCAACTCTATTCAAATGGTCGTTATATCTCGATTACCGAAGTGACCAATGGTTTTAATGTTGTTTGGGAAAATCCAAATATAGAACATAAAGACCGTGAGCGAACCATTACCGTTTTAGCTGACCCAGCGTTAGACAGTCCGTTTATTGCGGATCAGCTATTTCAACAGGTGCGTGCTGATATTGAAGCGATTGAATTACCGAATGGTTATAGCATGGCCTTTGGTGGTGAATATGAAGCATCATCAGAAGCACGAACGAATATGGCAAAATTGGTACCGATGGGCTTCCTGTTTATGGTGATCATTACCATTTTGTTATTTAACTCCTTCTTGGAAACTGCCGCGGTTTGGATTTGCGTGCCGCTGTCGCTTATTGGCATTGTGACAGGACTGTTGTTGCTCGATATCCCATTTGGCTTTATGGGCTTTATTGGCCAGTTAAGTCTGACGGGTATGGTAGTGAAAAACGGTATCGTATTGATTGATCAAGTGAATGTTGAGTTGGCTTCGGGTAAGGATCACTATCGTGCAATGTATGATGCCGCAGTGAGTCGTTTGCGACCGGTTATGATGGCTGCGATTACAACTATCTTAGGTTTGGTACCGTTGTTGGGTGATCCATTTTTCCAAGATATGGCGGTTGTCATCAGCTTCGGCTTAGGCTTTGCAACGCTATTAACTCTGATAGCGGTACCGGTGTTGTACATTACTTTCCATCGAGCTAAGCGCACTATATAACCTTGCGTTTTGCTGGTGTCCGCATTCATTTGTCGGATGCTGTATTAAAAAGCATATTAAAAAGGGCAGCTCATTTGAGCTGCCCTTTTCGTTTGGGATTAATTAATAAAAATGACTGGTAGGCGTTAATGCAGTTGTTCAGGCTTAGCGCCAATTAGGTGGTGCCACTTAGACATCCAGAGATTAACGGAGTCGATTGGCTCGAACAAAACATCCTTAAGCGGCTGCATTTTGGTATTGATGTCGATGTTACAATCGAGATTGTTAAGCTGACTAAACACCAAGTCATAAAGTGCCAACGCATTGCTACGGCTGTGGCAGTTACGTAATGCATGAGCAAACTCTATAGAGGTTTGTAGGTAGCGCTCAATATTTTGTTCACACGGCTGGCTAAGCAAAATAATCTCGGCAATTTCAAAGCTGTTACCGCTATAAATTAAAGCCATTTGCCAGTTTTGCTTATCCGCATAATTGCGTGCACTCAATAGAGTGTGCTGCCATGAACGTTTGGCTTTATGAATACACTGGCTGACAACAGCCCGATGTTGATCACACAAAAACTTCATAGCCTTCTCCAGTTGTGCTTTTGTCTAAGTCAATTAAGCAGACAATTCTTGCAACAGTTCAGCGCACTCGTTAACCAGCTGTTCAACCCATTTACTGATGCGTTCATCGGTGAGTTCAAACTGTTGGTCTTCGTCGATTGCTAAGCCACAAAATTCGGTTTTTTCATCGTTGACGGCTTGCGACTCGGTAAATTCATAACCTTCGGTTGGCCAAAAGCCAATCACGGTAGCGCCTGTTTTAACCACACGTTCATGCAGCCAGCCCATGGCATCTAAAAAGAAATCGCCGTAGCCAAATTGGTCGCCAAGACCGTACAGTGCGGCAATTTTCCCAGTTAAGTTAGCGGTTAAAAAGGTTTCCTCAGCTTCTTCCCAGTCTTGCTGGATACCACCGAAGTCCCACGTTGGAATGCCAAAAATCAAGAAATCGTAGGTTTCGCAAACCTCGGGGCTGGCCTCGGTAATATTGATTAATTCGACCTCGACGCCGTGTTTTTGCATTTCAGTTTGAATACGCGTGCCAACGTCTTCAGTGTTGCCAGTGTCGGTACCAAAAATTAGGCCAACGTTTAATTCGGATAGTTGCATGTTGTTCCCCCATTAATGCTTGCATAATAGTGGGAATGATTATCACTTTCAATGGTTGCGTGGTGCATCGTCTGATATTGATGCTGCCCACGCAGGCACTGGCTGTGATCGGCTAGAGATTTGGATGACTGTTAGAATTTTAAAGATGTGGTTTTCGGTTAAAAATAAGGTATAGAACGGCGTTTTATCATCTAAAGGGACTAAGCCAGCTGAAAGAAGTTGTGCTAGGATTATTTTGCTCAGTTAGTTATGAGCCAATGGCACAGGGGTTATTAAGTGGTTACTCCGTGTGTTTCAGTTATTCAAAGGTTAGGGGTTCTACAGACTATTTGGTCAATGAAGCTGTACTTAACACTGCGAATATATCTTAACCAAGCTCCCACTGAAGAGGTGCAACCTATGAACTTTAACTCAAAAGTCTAAAGCACCATTGCCACTTCCTAGGTATTGGTTCGCTTTAGAACTAACCAGAGGACTTTGATATGAAAAATATTAAACAGATGGCAAAAAAACAAAAAAATAACAAGCCTAAAACAAAACCTTTAATCATGCAGCCGATCGCATGGACTGTTAAAGGCGCGTTAATCCATTCTGACCTGCATTTATAAGGTCTTAATATTTGGGCTGGTTTTGCCAGCCCTTACTAACCTTCTTACTTATATTTACACCCCATCGCAGTTGATTGCTATTATCCCTAACCTGTTTTCTTTGTGTCAGACCGTTCTAAGAGCTTAACTGTGAACTTAACGGCTAATCATCGGTCATAACCCAACTGACAAACCTGTCTTGCTTATCCTTCATGCTATTTTGAGGTATTCCCATTTGAATATAACCAACCCGCCATTGCGCATACTCGGGCTTGCATTTGCTGCGTTAATTTTCTTTGCTGCCAATTCAGTTTTTGCACGAATGGCTTTATTGCCAAGTATGCCGACGATGGATCCTGGCAGCTTTGTTCTCATAAGGTTACTCAGTGCAATCCTAATGTTGGCGTTACTGATGACTATTCGACCAAAGAAAACAGCCAGCGTCACTAAAGGCAGTTGGTTAGCCTCATTCTGGTTGTTTGTTTACGCCTTAAGTTTTGCTTACGCCTATCAGCATTTAGATGCCGGTTCTGGTGCCTTGGTGTTATTCGGCTGTGTGCAGATTGTGATGTTTTTTGCCGCTCGCTATCAGGGTGTAGAAACCCATTTGATCGCTGTGTTAGGGGTCTTGTTGGCAATGGCGGGTCTGTTCTATTTAATGTGGCCGCTGTTGAGTACACCTTCTATTGTCGGCGTTGTGTTAATGGCGGTTAGTGGCGCAGCTTGGGCTTTATATACCCTGGCAGGCCGAGCATCGAAAGATCCGCTCGCTGATACCAGCTATAACTTTTTACGAACGCTGCCGCTATGCGTGCTGCTCTTTGCGTACTTAATGATAAAACAACAGCTCTGGCTCAGCAGTGCAGGGGTTTTACTTGCTGTGGCTTCGGGTGCTTTAGCGTCTGGCATTGGTTACGCCATTTGGTATAGCGCCTTACGTGGCCTTAATGGTGTGCAAGCTGGCAGCTTACAACTATTGGTGCCAGCGTTGGCGTCGCTTGGAGGAATTTTGTTTGCATCAGATAGCTTCAGCTGGCGGCTTGTTGTATCAACGTTGATTACATTAACAGGCATTGCTCTGGTGTTGAAAAAATCAAATTAGAGTTATTTATAATAGCTTTCAACGAGGTTGGTGTGCATAACATAGCCAGCAATACCAACTTCGTTAGTCACTTTTTCTAATTCAATTCGGCCACTCACCCAAACAGGGTCTTCTAAGCTTTTTAACTTAATTCCGTCGGTTTCAACATACACCATTTGGTTTGGCGGCGGCGGCGGTGTGTGAATACAAGCGCCGTAATAAGGCACTAAAAAAAAGCTTGTGACTAAATCATCTTCCATTTCTAGCGGCACAATAAAACCGGGAAGTTTTGCGTCTAAGCCTTCGATGGAAGGTTCCATCGGAGTATGTTCGTGAATGGCCATTAGATCAGCATAGAGCCGCTGCGCTTCTGGGTCATCATCGCCGAGGGTTTGAATATTGTAGGATGAGAAATCCAAAGCATCGTACATAGTGTATTGGTCAAAATCTTTGGGCATGAGTTTATCCCAAGTGATTTCTTCATATTTAGAGGCTGCAAAGGCGAGCGAAAAACAAAAAATACAGCTTGCTGATAGCAGGATTTTCTTGGATTGGTTAAGTAACTCGATTCGATTAAGCAACAACATCTTTTATCCCTATCGCCTTATGATGAGGCCGTCTGCTAATGACCGCCGATACGCATTAATACCCGGTATTAAGCCTAATAAAAAAGAGGCTAGCAAGAAGCCAATAAGTGTTAGGCACAATGAAACTGAGGGCACTGAGAGGCTTAAGTTTATACCGAAGTTGGATTGAATTGTTGGGGCTAATGTAAAGATTGATACGCAATGCAACAGGTAAGCAATAACGATAGAGCTGAGGCCGTAAAACCCAGATTCAATCACTAAAAGAGTGGCAACTTTTGGTGACGATAAGCCGATTGCGCGCAGCACTGCCATTTCGCGTTGCCGCTCATTTAAGCTGGTTAAAATTACTGTTGTCATTCCCAGTAATGCAGTACAGGCGACAATAATTGAAACCGCCATCAGCGCGTTTTCTGCGATGCCGATAAGTTGCCATAGCTGAGCTAAGGCGGTTCCTGGAATGATCGCTGACAGCGGCTCTTGGCGATAGTTATTGACGTAACGCTGGAAATTGAACAGCTGTAATCGTGAATCGAGGCCAATCATCGCTGCCGTAATGGTTTCGGGCGTTAGGTCTAAGGTGAGTGCTTGTTCGGCGCTGATGTTTAATCCGGGTATTTTCACACCCGCTTTCCAATCAACGTGGATAGCGGTAATGGCTTCTAATGAGACAAATAATGATTTATCAATCGGCGTGCCGGTGGTTTTAAGAATGCCGGTGACGGTGAAGGGTTTATCATCATGTGTGGTAAAGGAGGTTTTGCCTAAGCCATGTGCAACAGTAATCTGATCACCGACTTTGTAACCTAAGCTTTTTGCGACCTTAGCGCCGAGTACGACGTCATAGACTTGATTAAACGGTACGCCTTTATCGAACGCCAGCGATTGGCGGCGGCCGTATTGGTAATACTTAAATAGATCTGTACTTGTTCCAACAACACGAAAACCTTGGTGGGAGTCGCCTAATGAAATAGGCACTGCCCATTTAACCTCTTTTCTATCCGTGAGCTCTTGGTAGCTTTGCCAACTAATATTGTTGGTTGCGTTACCCATATGAAACACAGAATAGAGCAGTAAATTTAGACTGCCGGTACGAGCGCCAATAATTAGGTCGGTACCCGAAATGGTATTGGCAAAGCTGGCGCGGGTATCAATTCGTAATCGGTCAACGGTTAGCAGTAACAGATTACTGGTGACTAGCATGGCTAATGTCATCCAGAGAGTTGCCTTTCGATTCGCCAGACTTTTTAAGGTGAGTCGCAATAACATCATAAGGCTGCATCCTGCTTCGGCGCTGTTAACGAGAGTTGCTGATCGAAAAATCGAGACAGCTGTTTGTCATGGCTGACAAACAGTAATGTTGCTTGAATATCGCTGCATTTTTGCTGCAAGGTTTCCATAAAGTGGCCAACGTTTTCTTGGTCCAAGGCCGAAGTGGGTTCGTCTGCAATAATAATTTTAGGGTTGCCAATGAGCGCTCTAGCGGCAGCGACTCTTTGTTGTTGGCCGACGGATAAACGCATGACAGAGGTATGAAACAAAGGCTTTGGAATGTTTAAGCTGTCGAGTGCGTACTCGGCTGCTTTGCTCGGTGAGCCGTATTGATCGGTTGCCTTTTGAGCGCGAGCTTTGGAGGCATGGCATGGTAATAGAACGTTTTCGATAACCGACAAATAAGGCAGCAGATTGAACTGCTGGAAAATATAACCGATGTTATCCGCCCGGAATTGATCACGAGCCGAGGCTGATAATTGACTGAAGTTTTGCCCAAGTATGGATAGCTGACCTGTTGAGGGTGTTAATACACCGGCGAGTATATTGAGTAGTGTGCTTTTACCGCTGCCACTGGCTCCTTGAATAAAAAATCGATCGCCTTCGTTTATGTGCAAATTATCAATTGAAAGTATCGGCGTGGATTGTCCCGGCCAGCGGTGCTGCAGGGCGTCGATCGATATAGCACTCATGTTCACCTACCTGTAATTGGCTGATAAATCGCTCTGTTGGTCTGAGTCTCACACAGTAAAAAAAGGGGCCTTGATGCCCCTTTTTAGTCGCAGTCGTTAAGGATGGTTAGAATTTGACGCGGTTATGTTTAGCGTCTGCTTCGATCAGGCCAACCTTCTCACCGATGATATATTCAACATCGATGTCTTCAAAGAGCGGGAACGCTTTAAATAATGCTAAATCGGCATCTTTTAGGCGGTCAACGTTATCGCAGTGGAAAGTCCAATGAACATGAATGTCTGAATGAGCTGAGTGTTCGTGTTCATCATGATCGTGTTCCGCGTGCTCGTCATGGTCGTGCCCATGTTCGTCATGATCATCGTGGTCGTGTTCTTCATGATCATGTTCCGCGTGTGCGTGCTCATCATGCTCATGCTCGTCGTGGCCGTGTTCTTCGTCACCATGAAAGTGCTCACGCACCTCATCCATGATTTCAGATTCAATACGTGTTTCGTCGGCTTCAAATTCACATTTGGCGCGTTTGCTGAACTGTACCAATTCATCGCCTTCTTCAAGCGTATGGCGAGCATGGTGAGCAAGCTCCCACTGTTCTTCGTTTTCTGGCATATGTTCAAAACCAATCAGGTTGTAAGCTGGCGACTCAAGAACAACCTGCAGGTGATCGCCTTCTTGGGCGATAAGTAATTTAGCGGCGCCGTGTACATGAGCACCGTGTTGGCGTTCTGTTTCGGCTTGTGCGACGTTTAAAGTGGCCAATGCAATGGCTGAAGCCAGGGTGATTTTGTTCATTAAGACGCTCCTAAAATATGGTTAGCGTGTGTCAGTCGAGTGGTTAAAGCATCACCATGGGTGAACGCTCTTCGTCAGATTTTTATCTAGGCTATGATACAACGTATCAATTTAGGGTCAAGCAGCGGATTTTATTCTTGTCGCATGTATCATTGGTTATCGGTTTTTTTAAGGCATAAAAAAAAGCCGTAGCGCTAACGCTACGGCTTTCAATTTTAGTGTCGGCTGGTCTTAAGATGAAAGCCGAAACCCTATCTAAGCTTAGATGCCTAGTGCTTGACCGCCACCAATTTGGATAGTTTCGGCAGTCACGAAAGAAGCGTCTTTGCTTACTAGGAATGAGATAACACCAGCAACTTCTTCAGGCTGACCTAAACGACCCAACATAATGCTGTTCGCCCAAGAAGCGAATACTTCAGGCTTAGTTGCTTTAATTTGAGCGTGGAAAGGCGTGTCGATAGTACCTGGAGATACTGCATTTGCACGAATACCGAACTCAGCAAGTTCTTTAGCAAGAGCACGAGTGAAAGTATGAACAGCCGCTTTAGACGTACCGTAAATGCCTGCACCAGGACCGCCAGCATTCCAGCCTGCGTTAGAAGTGAAGTTGATGATAGACGCGTTGTCTGATTTCTTTAAGAAAGGAATCGCAGCGCGAGATACGAAGAAGGCGCTGTCTAGGTTCAGAGCCATTACTTTGCGGAAGAAGTCAGTTTCCATGCCTTCGATTGGGCTACGACCGCCAAGGCCGCCAGCGTTGTTAACAACAACGTCGATTTTACCGTATTTCTCGCCGACAGATGTCACGGCAGTATTTACAGCGTTTTCGTCAGTTACGTCACAGTTAACGTATTCTGCTTCAAGACCTGCTGCTTTTAGCTCAGCTACGCGCTCTGCACCTTTAGCATCGTCGATATCACTTAGTACAACGGTGTAGCCATCTTCAGCTAGACGTTTTGAAACTTGAAAACCGATACCGCCGGTAGCGCCAGTAACTAATGCAACTTGCTTAGACATATTAATATGCTCCTTGATTGAATAGGTTGTTAGACCTTAAAAATTCATAAAGTGAACAGATGTATTCAAACATCTGAGGTTCCAATTGGAAGGCTGAACCATTAAATATGGTTGGCAGGCCTTAACTTAAGGCTGGACTGCCTACATTTGACCTTAAACACTTGGTGTTATTGTATTACTATATGGTTCACTAATAAAAGTTGTTTGACCAGACATTGATATAACACAGCCGATAAAGCGGATTTTAATCTTGTTGATACCGCCTTGGCATGAGTGTTTGATGCTAACTTTTTAGCCTGTTAAGAAAGTTTAAATAGGCTTCAGGGTAGAGCCTCTTCTGACCGGTTAAAAATTCATCAATCGATACCCAGAATGCACGGAATGGCTCGCCGTTTTCATCACCAATGAATTCCTCTTGGGCATACAGATCTTTGTTTTTGAATTGGCCGGCGAACAAAAAGGCAATTTCATGTCTCGGCTCGCCATTTAATGAAAAAACATTTTCAAAAACAGTCGCCGGACTAAGAATATCAACGTCGACGTTAATCTCTTCTTTTAATTCTCGAATCGCCGTGTCTTTCGCGGTTTCGCCAAATTCGATACCGCCGCCTAATAGTCGATGAAAGGTAATGTCTTTGACTGAGTCGTGACCTTTAAATACGAGTATTCGGCCGTTGTGTTCGATATGGCAAAGTGCGATGTTGCGGATATTCATCGAGGCGTTCCTGTTCAGACTGAATGGATTTTCCCGATGCTATAGTGCAATCATCGCCTAAGTCAAAATAAGCCAGTCAACGACTGGCTTATTTTATTGCCGCTGCTTACTGCTGATAACGACCGTGAGACGTTGTTAGTTTGTAGAACGTCACTTGGGCGTAATCGTCAGGGTCACCAGAGTTGTTCTGGTTATAAACGCCAGCTTTGAAGTACATGTATTGACCGCCAGCGTCGTAGCCGCTTTGCGACATATCAACCACCTGAGTCACATCAGGCTTGCCATCGCGCATGATGGTGACGGTCATTTCGTTACCAACGACAGCAATGCGATAACTAAAGACTTCACCCAGTGCGATGCCATCTTCTGGATCAACAGGGTTACCGTTATATTCGCCGACTAGGTCGTACTTAATGTCCGAACCTTCGTTGCGGTTTTCATGCATGAAGTAAACAAAGCCACGCTCATGGTCTGGCAGTTTGCGGTAGTAGAGTCGAATCGGTTCATCGTCATTGGCGTGAATCTGACCAATAATAAAGCGACCAACCTGTTCCACAGCACCGGTCGTGGTGGTGTGATCGATCTTCAATGTGGCTTCCATAACGCCATCAACACCGCCAGCGGCTTTTTGATCTGCAATTGGCGCACTGCTGAATACCCAGTTATTTTTGGTGACACCCTTTAGATCGATGTTGGTATCGCCACGGCGCAACATTTGACGCAATTCGGTACGCACATACTTGGTGTTTTTAGAGGTGCGAACGCCTTTGATATAGCTCTTCATCGTTAGGCCGCCATCTGCCGCGGTATAGAAGAACTCAGGGTGCTGCCAGCCTTGTGCAAGGTATTGTTCCGGCACATCATCAGGCTTGCCGTTAGCGTCGTGGTCTGTCGCGATGGATAGGTACCAACCCGCCAAATCAAAGTTCATACCCGGTGGCAAGTAAGCTTGAGGCTGTTGCGGCGGGTAGGTTTTTGGTAATGGCATTGGCCACCAGTTTGACGCGCTGTCGGAACAGCCTTTAAATACTTCTGGGTCGCACACGAGCGGAACATGTTCGCCAAAATCGCCAGGACGTTTTTTGTGCTCAATGGCAAGTTTGGAGAATGTTACGTCAAATGCACCGCCAGATTTCGGGCTGATTTGTGGGTAAAGCCCAGCTTTGAAGTAGAAGGTTTCATCTTTCCAAGCGTTGTCGAGCTCTTGGCCAAACTTCAGTTTTTTAGTCACACCGCCAGCAGATAACTCGATGCCGTCTGCAGTCATTTTAATTAAATAAACCCATGGCTTGCTTGGGTCTTTAATTTTGCCAAGACTCACGGAGAAAGCGCTCTTGGTGGTGGTTTTGTTTAAGATGACGCGGATTGGTTTGTCCGAACCTTCCCACAACAGTTTAACCGTGGCCGCGTTGATGTCGTGTGCATGGATTTGGCCGAGAACCACTTTCGGGCGGTCAGGAGAAACACCGTCTTTCTTTTTTGGCTCCGCAGGGAACTCGTTGATTTTCAACGTCGCGCCAAGCGTATGGGTGCCGCCGTCGTAGCCCCAATTTGCTAGGCTAGTTTCACCACAAGGCGTCCAGTTGTGCAGTTCACGCAGCTCGGTACGAATGTACGTCGTATTTGGTGTGGTGACACCGCCTTCTAAAGGAACACGGAAATGCCAGCCTTCGTTATCAACGCGAAAGTAAGGATTGCTGGTGCTTTCATCTAGGCTGGTGCCGTCGATTGAGCAATTGTGTGGCAAAATTTCTGCCGCACTGGAATCGCTACCGCTGCCAAAGTGGTTGGCATAAGTCGTCGGTAGAGTGATTTTCCAGTCGTCTAATGTGGTGGCTGGGCCATCGTTCTTTTCAATAATTTTCGCCGCTTCAAACTCGGCAATCATCTCTGCGGTAATGATCTCGTCTGCTGGGCACTCATCACCGCCACTGCAATCGACTGCGCGAAATTCGGTGACACTGTTCCATGCGCTGCCAGAGTTGCCATAGCCAACATACTTAATGTATTTGGCTTCGATTGGGCTATCGAATGCAAAGCGTTGGTAGCCTAGCGTAATGCCGGCAGAGGTTGTTTTGCCAAGAACGGGCGTCCAATTGGTGCCATCATTACTGGCTTCAACAGCAAAAGATGAGGTTCGTTCGTTGCCTTTATGGAAGCTTACTTTTGCAGCGTCAAAGCGATAGCTTTTATCGTATTCAAAAATAGCCCATTGACCTTCGCCGTTCGAAGACCAACGCGTTTTTAAATCGTCGTCGATCATGAACTCAGGGCCGTTACCGTCGTGTTCACTGGAGGTGACGGAAATTGGAGTGGCTGCTATAGCAGCGCCCAAGGTAGTAAGTGCGGAAATAGCCGCAGCGGCCGTTAGCCGTTTTCTGTGAGAATATTTCATGATGTACCCGTAATAATAGTTTTATTTTTTTAGGTTGGTATTACGTTTGTTATGCTGCTCAGTACGAGCGGTCTATGCGTTTGTTGTTATTATTATTTTTGGGGCTGAGGCCCTGTCTGCATATCTTCATACAATATGACTTTGTGCGGCGCGGTACAACGGAAATTTTCAGCTTTGCGGTGGAATTTGCCTTCAGTCAACTTTGCTGGTGGTAAAAACCTGATTAACTATTGACCTAAACCGGTGGTCGGTTGCGATATGTCTTTGTTCGGATCGTCGCGAACGGCTGGCTTTTGTAATACAATAGCGCTTTCGATTTTAACAGCCTGCATTTTCTTGCTGGTCGTTAAAACACGTAGCCACAAGAAGATAAAACGAGGCGTAAGTCCATGTCATATGATCAGAAAGTAGAAGCGATTCGCAACAAATTGGCGGAAATCAAAATCGTACCGGTATTGGCGGTATCCGATGCTAAATTAGCGCCAATGCTAGGTAAAACTCTATCCGAAAATGGCTTGCCATGTGCAGAAGTAACCTTCCGTACAGCTGCTGCCGTTGATGTTATGAAAGAAATTCGCAAGGCTTGCCCAGAGATGGTTTTGGGTGCCGGCACCGTGCTTTCGACTGAGCAAGTCGATATGGCTATCGAAGCCGGTTGTGATTTTGCCGTAAGTCCAGGCTTTAACCCTGAAGTGGTTAAATACGCGATGGAAAAAGGCTTACCATTTATTCCTGGTGTTAATAACCCAAGCCATGTAGAGCAGGCTATGAGCATTGGCCTTAAAGTATTGAAATTCTTCCCTGCCGGCCCTTCTGGTGGTGTTGGTATGCTTAAATCATTAAACGCTGTTTACCCAGTAGACTTTATGCCAACAGGCGGCGTTAGCACTTCTAACGCATTAGACTATTTAGGTCTGCCGAAAGTATTTTGCTGTGGCGGTACTTGGATGGTTCCTGCAGATCTTGTTGACGGTGAAAAGTGGGACGAAATTGCACAACTTACTCGAGATGCAGCGGCATTAATTAAGTAAGAAGTGCGAACATAACAAGTGATCTCAGCGATCGCTTGAAACAAAAAAGGGCATATGATGCCCTTTTTTTTCGCCGGTTAATCGGCGAGTCGATGTTTGTGCGTCAGCATGAGTGATAAGCAAGCGTTGTAGGCTTCTTCAGACTTTCTCTCGACGATGGCCTGATATATTCGCTGATGCTCTTCAAGGCAGACACCGCCTTCTTTCGATGAGAATAAAAAGAACCACTTAAAAATCGTCGCCAATACATTGCCGAAAGGCACAAAGAAACTGTTATCCGTGGAAATAAAAATCATTCGGTGGAATTGGGCGTCGACCTCAATCCATTCTTTGTGATCAAAATCGTCGGCCAATGCCACCATACGTTCAAAGATGACACTTAATTCTTCTAGCTGTTCATCGGTTGCAAATTCGGCTGCTAGGGCGCAAGCGCGAGGTTCGATGGCGCGGCGCAGCTCAAGAAATTGGTGATAGATATCAATCGTCGTCTCGACGTTAACCATCCACTCCAATAGCTGAACGTCGAGGAAGTTCCACTTTGTTTTGTCGCATACTCGGGTGCCGACCTTGGGTTTAGATTCAACCATGCCTTTTGAATAGAGCATTTTAATGGCTTCACGAAAGGCGGTACGGCTGACGCCCATCATCGCACATAGCACTGGCTCGCTGGGAAGGGTGTCGCCTTCTTTGATTTCACCCGATAAGATTTTGACCGCTATTTCGCGGGCAACCTGTGCATTGAGATTCTTTCTCTCAAGCCCTAGGTTGGTATATTGTGTACCACCCATTATTGACTTCCTTATTGTTATTTTTATAACCACAGGCCTAGTGCCACCAGACCGAATGGTGTTAGCTACGTTTAGCCAAATCGTTTAACGACAGAACGTTGATAGTGCTGTGTAATCACTTAAGGGTGATGTATTCACCCTCAAGCGTAAGGACTTACTAGAACAAATTTTGCAGTGTTGGCCGCATTTGCGCGGCCTTTTTATTATTCGCCGGTCTTTGTTCCATGACCGTAGTGCTTTGCTGGCAGTACTTCGTATTTGCTAGCTTTTTAATGCTTGCTGGATCGCACTATCTAGTTGTGCAATCGGTGCTTTATCGATAACGCCACCAAGGTGCTGAATGACGGTACCTGCAACGAGGTGACCAATAGCCGCGCTCTGATTCGGTTTTGCCGTCAGTGTTAACGCACCCGCTAGATAGCCAGCACTGAACGAGTCACCAGCCGCTGTTGTATCAACAACCGCTTCTTTGGCAACTTTTTGCGCAGCCACTTCACCAACAAAATCGGCGCTTTCGATTAGGCAAGGATCGGAGCCTCGTTTGATCACAATTTCACTGATACCGCATTCTTTGCAGCGTGCTTTCGTGGCATCGGTGGATTGATCACCCCAAAGGTCTTCTTCGTCATCGTAAGTTAGGATCGCGCTGTCAGTAATGGACAATACTTTCTTGTACCAGCTTTGAGCGTCTTCTTTGCTCTGCCATAGGCGAGGACGGAAGTTGTTGTCGAAGTAGACTTTGCTGCCTTGTGCTCGAGCAGCTTTTAATAATTCAATCAGCTTATCTCGGCCTTCTTCTGGCAGGATCGCTAAGGAAATGCCAGAAAGATAGATATAGTCAAAGTCAGCAAGTGAGGTTAGAGCAGGCTCGGTTGTTGGCGCTAACAGTTTTTTGGCTGCTGCTTCACTACGCCAATATAAGAATGAACGCTCACCGTGCTCATCTACATTGATGTAATACATGCCTGGCAATTCACCTTCGAGGCGACGAACAGAATCACAGTGAATACCTTCATCTTTCCATTGCTGAAGCATTTCGTCACTGAAATCGTCAGTGCCTAGAGCAGTAATGTAATGCACTTCAGTTTGGTGAATGTGCTCTAAGCGTGACAAGTAAACGGCAGTGTTAAGCGTATCGCCAGCAAAACTCTTTTGAATTTGTCCGTTACTGTCTAATTGCAGCTGAATCATGCATTCGCCGATAAGCGCAATTTTTTTCTTACTTGTTACAGTCATGTTCTATAAGCCCTATTTTTAACTTTCAGTCACGTGTATCGCGCCTTTCCAGCTGAACTGGTTTGCGCCTACTGTAATTTCATGTTCGGCGTCAGCATCGTCGCCTTTCCAATAACTCACAATGTAATCGCCGTTAGCACTGTCGCTAATTTTAACAATGCTGGCCTGGTTACAGTTATGAATGATTTCTACATCTTGCACTGTGCCACGAGCATTTTCTGAGATCTCTAATGACTCAACAAAGGTGCCGTGTTGTTCATAAACAGTGGCAAAAAGGTGATTGCTGCCGTGATCGCGAATCACTAGCGCAGGTTCACTGCGTAAGTTGAAGTCCGGATCGTTAGCGCCAGTGCGGCAAATATGAATTTTGGTATTTTCTGTCGCGGCGGTAACCAGGCTGTAATAGCTGTTGCCCATTAGCCAACTAAAAAGCATAGCGCCTTTTTCGGTACGCGGTGACGATTCAGCAATATTCCAAAGATGCTGATAACCTGCAGAGTCACCTAATGGCTTTAATTCGTTGTGGCTTTGGTATTCAAAGTTAGTACGCACTAGTTGGCCGTCAAAATGTACCGGTAGGTCGTACTGGTGCTCGGCATCACTGGTTAGGTTGTACAGGTCAACCAAGATTGGGCTGCCAGCTTTTCGGTTCAGCAGGATCGCGGTGCGAGTCATATCAACGCCATCGTAATAGCCATTGACGGTTGCGCTCATCACTTGACCAAAGTCAGCATCAGTGGTGAATTGATTTAACGTGCCCCACTTTTTCTCGGCTGTTTTGGTGTCTGCGTTGTTTTGTGTTTTACCGTCAACCGTTACCGTATTGTGTGCCACGGTTTGCTTGCAGTAGCTTTTGTTTTCTGGGATGTAGCGTCCGCCAAATTTTGGCTCAACGTTTACCCAACGACCATAGCCGTAGTCTTTTAAGACTTCTTGGCCGCGATTAAACCAACTTATATGCAAACCATCGAAGTGGCCGTGATCTAATGCTGAGTGGAATTCAGAGTCACTACCGTGTTGGCCGTACCACATAAGAGCCATGTGGACGTCATCTTGAGCGTCCGCCTGACGTAAGATGCTCACGCCGCCACGATCGCCATCAGGACCGTCGGTAATAATCATGCTGCCCCAGTTTAATGGCAGTTTTTCTCGGTTAGATGCGGCTTGGCTTAGTGCAATAGAGCTTTCGCCAATCCAAACTTCATCTTGAATTTGCGCCATAGCAATCAGGTTGTCGTTAGCGCCGTAGTGTTTGTAGCATAGGCTTGCCGCGACAATTAAGCCTTCGTCATCAATACCGATGGTTTTTGATGAATCGTTGAGTGCAGGGAAAGTACCATCTGGGAAAACGGTTTTCATCAATGCTTCAGTAGTACGCTGAATAACACCGCCTTCAAAATTATAGATATCAATATCAGGCAGTTTGCGGTTGATCGCTTCGGCCAAAATCAGGATCGGGCGAATCGCAAAACGATGATAATAAGGGCCTTCCATGTAATAGCCGTCAGGTGAAAATAGCTCACGTAACTGCGCTAAGAAGCCGCCTGTGGTGCCATCACCTTTCAGGCCATAAATAGCCTTGTTGGCAATTTCGATATCGTTAATAGCCAGACCACAAACGCCAACACCAGCCACCGCCCAAACACCGTGGTTGTGGATAATGTCGAAGTCGTGACCGTAGGTTTCGGTAAACAGAGTCACCATTTCACGGAATAAACGTGTTTCTATGTAATCACGTTGGTCGCTGCTCAGCTCAGACTTAACACAGGCGTATGCAATAGAAGCATACATGAGCCACATGTTTTCATTCAGTGTCTGGTGGAATAGCCGGCCCGGAGGGTTGGTGTCTTTACTGACGTTTTGTTCTAGCTCAGGGTATACCTTGGCATAGCCCATAAGCATGTCAGTAATAAAGGTTAGGTATTTTTTATCTTCGGTGATTAACCAAAGATTACCGGCTAAATTTAGGTGGATATAGTTTTGTTTGTGACGGTTGTGTTCGTAACCGCCTGCTTCACCATGACCTGGAATTTCAATAGGCATACTTAGGTAGGCATCGGTCTTGGCAATGGAATCGTTAATGCTTTTTGTTAGCAAATCAGATTCAGCATCCTGAGTTTTAACATGGTTGCGTATCGCCGCTGCTTCATCGGCAGTCATTAGCAGAAAATCTTGGCTCACGTCATTAACCTTCTGTTGTGATAGTAGTGTTTATGTAACCGGTCCAGCTGTAAGTTTCATTTCCTACGCTGACACTATGGCTTGAGTTTTGATCTTTGGTCTCGTCGTTAGAAACGCAGACTGTTAATGCTTTCAGCGTGCCGGCGGCTTTATAGCTGACTTTAACAATCGAGGCTTCATCACTGTGAGCCAGCACGGTTACTGCTTCAACTTGGCCGTAAGCGCCAAAGCAACGCTCTGAACCTTCATCGAACAAACCGTGAGTCTCATAGGTTGCAGCAAATAGGTGTTTGCTGCCAGTTTGGCGCAAGATAAAGCAATCTTCGCTGCGCAAGTTCATTGATGGATCGTTTGCGCCGGTTTGTGCAAAGATCACTTCGCCTTGCTCAGCGCTGGTGACCCAACTGTGGAAGCGTTGGTCTTGTAACCAGGTGACAACGGTCTTGTCGGTTGTCTTACCGCGTGCTTTTTCTAATAGGTGCTGGTAGCCGTTAGCTTTACCAAGAGCTTTGCGTTCAGTCAGACTGCTTGTGTAGTCAAAGCTGGTATTAGTGATTTGGCCTTTATAATGCACCGCGTAATCGTATTGGTGCTCAGTGTCGCTATCGAGCTTATAAAGGTCGAGTACCAGTGGCTGCTCAAAATCGTCAAGTTCTAACAATAAGACAGAGCGCTGCATCTTGACGCCATCGTAATGTTCATTGGCGAAGGCGCTCATGGCTTGAATGTTGCCATCCGTTAAGAAGAAGTGGCCACGACCAAAGTGGGTATCAGCTAGCTGGTGGTCAAAATTATTTTGGCACAGTTCGTCAACGGTGACGGTGTTGTGCGCAATGGTTTGGCGTGCCCATGTTTTGTTTTCATCTAAATAACGACCGCCGAATTTGGTTTCAACGTTAACCCATCGTCCATAACCGTATTCGCGTAGGTACTCGTGACCATCGGCGAATAAAATAATGCCAAGCGCATCGAAGTGACCATGGCCCATGCCGTGCTGACCATAGGCCATAATGGCTTGAGAAACAGGTTTGGCTGGGTTTTTAGAACGCAAAAAGCCTTGTGCGCCGCGCTCGCCAGCATCGCCTTCTTGAAGATCAACGCTCGCCCAGCGTACCGAGGCTTCACCTTGGTATGCGTCTACAGCTTTGCAAAGCGCTAAGCTGCATGGTGATAACCAAACGGTACCTTGGCTTTTAACTGTTGCAGTCAGCTTTTCATCTTCACCATAACGAGCAAAGTAAACCGACATCGCCGCTTTAGCGCCTTCGTCATCTATGTTCATGGTGCGAGACGAGTCGTTAAGCGCAGGGAAGGTGCCGTCTGGGTTAGACGTCGTGATTAACGCCATAATGGTGCGACCAACAACCTGCTGTTTATAGTTGTAGATGTCGACTTCTGGATAGTGTTCGTGAATAGCTTCAGCAAAGAAGCAGAGCGGACGAATGGCAAAGCGGTGGTAATAAGGGCCTTCGATGTAATAACCTGAGGCAGAGAAAAGCTGGGCTATTTGAGCTAGGAAGCCACCTGTCTCTCCATCGCCAGCCATACCGTAAATAGACTTATGTACGGTTTCTTTATCGCCAACAACGATGGCGCAAATGCCAACAGCAGCAACGGCCCAAATACCATGATTGTGGATACGATCGAAGTCGTGACCGTAAAGTACGGTGAACATTTCGATCATTGGCTTAAATAGTCGATCTTCAATGGTGCGTTGATCGGCCTCAGATAGCGAGTCTTGAATGGCATTGTAGGCAAGCGATGCGTAGCAAAGCCACATGTGCTCATTGAGAATTTGATGGAATAAACGCCCTGGCGGGTTGGTGTTCTTTTGCTCGTGGAACGGCATATCTAGGTAGCGTTCGGCATAGGCGAGCAATAAAGAAAGAATAGTATCTCGATACTGTTGGCTGCCATCAAACAGGTAAAGCTTGGCGCAAGCGTCCATTAACTCATAGTTGGACTTGTGCTTGTTGTGTTCATAACTGCCTGCTTCGCCTTGGCCTGGTACATCTAACGGCTCTTGTAATAGCGCATCGGTTTCAGCGCGCAATTGATTAAGGCTGTGAGCAAAGATGCCAGTGCCGTTTTGCTTGGCAGAGTAATCAACAATCTGATTAATTGCGGATTCATTAAATGTTGCAAAGGTAGTGGTAGTGTTAGTGCGAGCCATATCGAAACCAATCTTTTTAATTATAGCCGCATATAATAATACAAAAGAAGCCAAGAAAACTACGCTTTATTCTATAGGGGTTGCGTTGCATCACTAGTTTTCTAAAAGCAGGGTTGAAAAGCGGATATGGCCGTTGTTAGGGCTAATCAGAGCTATAAAAAAGCTGTACCATTGGTTTTCTTGATTGTATATTGTAAGACAAATAATAAAAACCGACGCTTGTAGTACATTCGCTGATAAGTGTTCGATAGCTAAAGCTAACCAGAAGTTAGCGTTTAAACCCTAAAAGTTAGGGGAAATTGGATAGAGCCAAGAGATTGGTTGCCTTAACAAAACCGCTGTATTAACAAAGACAAAACCATAAAAACGATTAATAAGAAGATGGTGTTTGTTAGGCGAAGTAACAAAAAATAAAGATAAGTGAGTTTTCTTAGATTCGTGCGGTTGATGTGAGTCAATTGGCGATAAAGTTTCTGTGGCTCGATTAGTCATGGGAAAAAAATAGCGATAAATCGCAAAAATAAAACTAAAAAACGTGATGAAGTTTTGCTGTTTTCAGCAACAACTTTCTATAACTCCTTAAACTAAAAATAAGATAGGTTGCTATGAATAACTCCGTCCAACCCAATGTGGCTCTGAGTGGCGTCTTTAAGCGCTACGGTACAACTGAAGTTGTAAAAGGTATTGACCTTGAGATTGGCAAACAGGAATTTGTCGTGCTTGTTGGTCCTTCTGGTTGTGGTAAATCAACGACATTGCGAATGATCGCTGGCTTAGAAGGTATCTCTGAAGGAGAGGTTTCTGTTGCTGGTCGAGTCGTAAACGAAGTGGCTCCAAAAGATCGCGATGTTGCGATGGTTTTCCAAAACTATGCGTTGTATCCACATTTAAGCGTCTACGACAATATTTCTTTTGGTTTGAAATTACGTAAGGTGAATAAGGAAGACACTGCCGCGGCGGTGAGTGAAGCTTCCGGAATCTTAGGTCTAGATCAATATCTAGAGCGTAAACCTTCTGACCTTTCTGGTGGTCAGCGACAACGTGTTGCAATGGGTCGTGCGATTGTTCGTCAGCCTGAAGTTTTCCTATTTGATGAACCTCTTTCTAACCTTGATGCTAAATTACGGACGCAGATGCGTGCTGAAATTAAGCGTCTGCATTCTCGTTTAAAAGTTACCACTGTTTATGTGACCCACGATCAGGTCGAAGCAATGACATTGGCCGACCGAATTGTTGTTATGCGCGACGGTAATATTGAGCAGGTGGGTACACCAATGGAAGTGTTCACTAAACCGGCGAACACTTTTGTTGCTGGCTTTATGGGTAGCCCTCCAATGAACCTTATTGAAGGTGAAGTGAAACTGGGTGCAGGCGGTGCGTCAGTTGACATCGGCGGCGGCAATATTATTCCAGTGCCACCAAAAGACGGTATTGAATTAACTGAAGGTCAAAAAGTGATTCTAGGTATTCGCCCAGAAGATTTAGAACTGACCGCGTTAGAGGGTGGCAACTACGTCAAGATCGATTGCGAAGTTGACTTGGTTGAGCCACTAGGCGCCGAGGCGTTATTGCACATTCACATCGCAGGTAAAGCGATGGTTGCAAAAGAGCAAAGCCGTAGCCTAGATCTTAACGCGGTTGGCGACGCCAAAGAAATTTATGCCAACCTCGATTACTTGCATCTGTTTGATGCTGAAACTGAAAAATCGATTTACTGATAGGTGATATGATGGATACTCCAACCACACTAAAATCGCCTACAGAAGGCGGCTTTGCTGCTCGTCTGGTGGCGAATTTTAAAGAAAAAGCAAAAATAATCCGAGAGGATTGGCAGATCTATGTGCTGTTGGCACCGATGGTGATCTGGTTTATTACTTTCTTGTATCTACCGATGGGCGGCTTACAAATTGCGTTTAAAGACTTCAGTCTATTCCGTGGTATCTATGGTTCGGAATGGGTTGGCTTTGACCATTTTATGGTGCTCTTTAATGACGAACTCTTTTTGCGATCAGTTAAAAATACTTTCATGATCAGCTTTTTGAGTTTGTGTTTTGCCTTCCCTGTGCCAATTATTTTGGCGCTGATGTTCAATGAGTTGCACCACGCTATCTTTAAGCGTACGGCGCAAACCATTGCGTACTTACCGCACTTTATCTCTGTTGTGATTGTTGCCGGTATGGTGATTAGCTTTTTATCACCGACAACCGGATTGGTGAACCTAATCTTAGATCGTATCGGTTTAGATAAAGTTTACTTCCTGACAAACCCAGACTATTTCCGTCCTATCTTCATTGGTTCGAGTATGTGGAAAGAAGCGGGCTTTGAATCGATCGTTTACTTAGCAGCAATTGCTGGGGTGAGTCCATCCTTGTATGAGTCTGCCAAGGTTGACGGTGCAACACGTTTCCAAATGATTCGAAAAATCACCTTACCTTGTATTTTGCCGACCATCATCATTATGTTGATTATCCGTATCGGTAACATGGTTGAAGTGGGCTTTGAGTACATTATTTTGCTTTACCAGCCATCAACATTCGAAACAGCGGACGTCATCAGTACCTATATTTACCGTATTGGTTTATTGGGTAGTCAGTATGACATTGCCGCCGCTGCCGGTTTGTTTAATGCGGTCATTGCATTCGCCATGGTATGGACTGCGAATAAAATTAGTCGCAAGTTCTCACAATCGTCATTGTGGTAAGGGTTATTAATTATGTCAGAATTTAATGTATATTCTCGTGGCGATAGAATCTTCGGTATACTCAATGCAACACTGATCTTTTTGTTTGTGTGCAGTACGCTATATCCGTTTATTTATATTGCATCAGCTTCAATCAGTTCCGGCTTTGCTGTTTCTTCTGGGCAGGTTATTTTCTTCCCGAAAGAAGTCACTCTTGCCGCATTTGAAAAGGTATTAAGTGATCCCGTTTTTTGGACTTCATATGGCAATACCTTTTTCTATACTTTCTTTGGTACCTTGACCAGTTTGGCGATTATTATTCCTGGTGCTTATGCACTGTCGCGCAAGCGTCTAATGGGTCGTCGTTTCTTTAACCTGTTCATTGCATTTACCATGTGGTTTAACGCCGGCATGATCCCAATGTTCTTAAACCTTCGTGACTTAGGTTTACTTGATTCACGTTGGGGTATCTTGATTGCGTTTGCCTGTAACGCCTTTAATATTATCCTGTTGCGTAACTTCTTTGAGTCGATTCCAGAATCGTTTGAAGAGGCCGCACGTATGGATGGTGCGAATGACTTCAATCTGTTGTGGCGAGTTTATATCCCACTTTCTAAACCAGCCATTGTGACCATTACGTTGTTCTGTATTGTGGCTCGTTGGAACGGTTATTTCTGGGCTATGATCCTGTTACGCGATGAGAATAAAATACCATTACAGGTTTACCTGAAGCGTATTATTATTGAAGCGAATATGGATGACGAATTTGCTGCATCGTTATTAACCAACTCATACTCTTATGAGACGATTGTTGCGGCGATTATTGTCGTGTCTATTATACCGGTTCTGTTGATCTATCCTTATCTACAGAAACACTTTAACAAAGGTATTATGTTGGGAGGCGTGAAAGAATAACGATCTGTTATTAAGTTGTAAGTGAGTAATAAAAATAAAAGAAAATCTTGTAACTAACGGAGAACAATAATGATTAAAAAAATAGTTCCGATCGCAGCTGGCTTAGCCATGGCGTTGTCTATTGGCAATGCAACGGCAGCCGATGACTCAGAATATCGCGTGGTCGATAAACCACTAGACCTAACAATCCACATGCACTTCCGTAACAAATATGCATGGGATGAAAACTGGCCGGTGGCTAAAGAGTATGAGCGACTAACAGGTATTAAGCTTATCGGTACAGCTTCCAGCGTATCAACAAACAGCCTTGAATCGTTTAACCTGATGCTAGTGTCTGGTGACCTACCTGACGTAGTCGGTGGTGACTCACTAAAAGACCTGTTCTTTAAATACGGTATGGAAGGTGCGTTTATTCCATTGAATGACTTAATTGATGAGCATGCGCCGAATCTAAAAGCATTCTTTGAAGAGCATCCACGTGTTGCGCAAGCGATTACCGCGCCAGATGGCAAGATTTATCACATTCCATACGTTCCAGACGGTGTTACAGGTCGAGCTTATTTCATTCGCCAAGACTGGCTAGACAAGTTAGGTCTAGAGCAGCCGAAAACGGTTGATGAGTTGTACGACGTACTTGTAGCGTTCCGCGATCAAGATCCAAATGGCAACGGTATCAAAGATGAAGTGCCTGCGTTCTTCCGTCATTGGCAAGAATTTATTCGCCTAGTGACATTGTTCGACGCTCGTTCTACTGGCTCTGAAAAATACCACCAGTACTACATTGATGAGTCTGGCACTGTACATCACCCATACGCAGAAGAAGCGTACCGTGATGCGATGGTTCAGCTTATTAAGTGGTACAACGAAGGCTTGATTGATAAAGAAGTCTTTACTCGTGGCTCAAAAGGTCGTGAATACTTACTGGGTAACAACCTAGGTGGTTTCACACACGATTGGTTCTCAAGTACTGCTGGTTATAACACGTCATTGCGAGATCGTATTGAAGGCTTTGACCTTGTACCGTTCTTACCGCCTGCATCACCAAGTGGTCGCGTGCTTGAAGAACACGGTCGTGCTATGATTAAGCCGGACGGCTGGGCAATTACCTATGCCAACAAACACCCAGTAGAAACGATCAAGTACATGGACTTTGTGTTCTCGGATAAAGGTCGTAACATTTCTAACTTTGGTGTTGAAGGCGAAACTTGGACCATGGTTGACGGTAAGCCACAATTCACCGATGAAGTTTTATCATTGCAAGACGGCCCGGTGAATTCTCAAATGTGGTCTGTTGGTGCGCAAATTCCAATTGGTTTCCACCAAGATTACAGCTACGAAGATCAATGGACTAACGATATTGCTCGTGAAGGTATTGCAAAATACGTCGCTTGTAATTGTATTGCCGAGCAGTTCCCAGGTGTCGCCATGACTGTTGCTGAACAGAAGGTTTGGGACAAGTACTACACCAACCTTGAAACCTACATGTTAGAGCAGCAGCAACGTTGGGTATTAGGTTCAGCAGATATCGAAGCTGAATGGGACAACTACGTGGCTCGCCTTGATAAATTAGGCCTTAAGAAAGTCTTAGCAGCCGTTCAGACTGCTTACGATCGCCAGTTTAAATAAACATCGTACTGACGGTTTCCACTTTTATTAAAGGCGCTTTTAGCGCCTTTTTTTGTTGAAAGAATTTAACATGCTAATCTCAAAAGAAAACCTCAAACAAAATGTCTCTTTAGCTTGGCCGTTGGCCATGAACTCGGTACTGATGCAATCGATGGTGTTAATCGATCTGCTATTGGTTGCGCCCTTAGGTGAAATTTCGATTGCCGCACTGGGGATTACCTCAGCCATTGTTAGCCTGTTGATAGGTCTTCAAAATTCACTCGGTAACGGGACGCAAATGATTATTGCGCGCGCAACCGGAGCTGGAGAAACGCAAAAAATCTCCACCGATTTGATGTCTGGTTTAACGGTCAATATAGGCTTTTCGGTGTTTGCATTTCTTGCTTTGTGGTTGGGTGCGTCACCCTTACTCGCGTTGGTGTCAGACAATCCAGATATTATCGTGCAAGCGTTGCGTTACTTGCATGTCGCCATGTTTACGATTCTCGTGTCGTCTTTAACGCAGGTAATCATTGTTTATTTTAATGCCAGTCGGCAAACCCGCATTCCGATGTATGGCTTTATGATCGAAATCCCCTGTAATTTTTTAGTCAGTTGGGTGCTGGTTCATGGCCTATTTGGCGTGCCGGAAATGGGTTTGCAAGGTGCAGCCATTGGTAGCTTAGTTGCTGTCTTTATTCGTTTAGTTTATTTGTTGGTGATGGTCAGAAACGAAAAAAACTTAGATGTGCCTTATGGTTATCGCCATATGAGTCGCAGTACCGTTTGGGCGCATATTGTTGAAGTTTCTCCTATCGCAGCCAATTTTTTAGTGCTCATGGGCGGTATGACGCTATACCAAATGCTGTTCGCGCAATTAAGTGTCTACGATTACGCGGCCATTACCTTGATCTATCCGTGGATGCGTATCGGAACCCAGTTTGTTAATGCTTGGGCGCAGGCCTCGGCAATTACTGTTAGCCAGCATATTGGCCGGAATACTGTAAGTGAGATTCCTGAGTTTGTTCGTCAGGCGGTTAATATCACACAAATTTTGGCGGTCGTGGTGGCGCTGATGTTTTTCTTGTTCAGTTTTATCGTGCCCTATATTTACCCGAATATCGAAGTTGAAACGATGCATGCGCTAGCACTCATCGCACCGATTTATATTGCAACGCCACTGGTGCGTACTTACAACACCATTTGTGGTCATGCCTTACGAGCGATGGGCGATGCCTATAAAGTACTGCGTGTGCATGTGGTTACTCAGTGGGTTGTGGCGCTGCCATTATGCGTGCTCTGTATTTATTTAGGCTTACCCGTTTATTTGGTATTTGGCGTCACTCTGCTTGAAGAGTGTTTAAAGGTGATTAATTTTAGAGCCATTAAGGCAAAAAGACTAAAAGCCTATCAGGTCTTGTCGGCATAGCACTGTATAGCTTTGCCGTTATAGAACCGTAGTTATAGAATTTTAGTTATAGCTAAGCGGCGCGGTAGTTGTTTTGCGCCGCTTACATTTTACTGAGCGCTAAAGACAATATCGCCGTAATAGGCGGTGGCATTGCCGCCAGCGTTATCGGTATCTGTCATGATGACCACGGCATCAATGTAGCGATACTTTTGTAGGTTTTTGCGCTCACTGCCTTGGTCGCCAAATTGCGCGATCAAGTCTTCATACACATTACGCTTTTCTTGATACCACTGCTGCTTGTTGGCGTTAGCATCTTGCAAGGCCAGCATTCGAACCGCATCGCCAGCAAAGGCATTATCCCAAGACTGCCCTGTACTGTTGTCGTTACTCGACCAAAGGTAGGTTAACGCCTTGGTGTTCCAAAATACTAAGCCGCCGTCGATCACAACATAAACTCTGGCTGCAAAGTCGTCGCCGGTTTTGCTTTGCTCATCTAAGGATTCAAGAGGTGTATCGACACGCCATTGCCAACTCATATAGGGCGTTTCTTGCAGGTCTATTTGTTGTTCAAGAATAATCCCCGAAGCGCTGGCTTCGGCTTCTGCTTTAAGGCGGGTTACGCCATCTAGGTTTGTTAGGCTGTATTGGGTTTCGCCAACAAAGGATTTGGTTTGCCATTGTTCAGGTTTGGCATTGGCAAAGTCAGTGAGGTTTTGGCCTGTAGCGTTAAAGCTTAGGCTGAAAGCTAACGCTAAAAGTATCAATTTAGATCGTTTCATAAAAATTCCGCTTTACAGTGATTCTGCAACTAAGAGAGAGCATAAGCAGGAAAAGTTCCGGCTATTAAACGTAAACTAGTTAAGCTAAAAAAAGCTAAATTTAAGAATAGCTAAACTTAAAAATTTAATTGGCAATTTGGCAGCGAAACAAAAGAGAATAGAGCGCAGGGAGCTGAATAGAGATCGGCAGGAAGTTTACCTGCCGCCGTAGCAGCAGGTTTAACGATTTAGCTGAGTGCTTTTTCTAACGGTGGAATAATCTGCTTTTTACGGCTAAGTACACCGTCTAACCAAGCTTTGCCATCGGTAAAGTTGGCACCAAAGGCGCGTTCGGCCAGTGTCTCATCGTTGGATACAACAATAACTTCAGAGCCTTCTTTCATGATGTCGGTTAGCACCAATATCATGGTGTGGCGTTCACCTTCGGCTTTCAGTTTAACCAACTCGGCTTCGAGTTCAGCTTTGATGGCGGTAAAAACTGAGTTATCAATCGCTTCCAATTGGCCTACACCAACCTTGTTTCCAGACATAGAAAAGTCTTTAAAGTCGCGAAGTACGAGGTCGCGTGCAGGCGTGCCTTCAACGGCCGATTTCACCTTAAACATCTCAATGCCTAATGCTTGAGCATCATCAACACCGGCGATGTCAGCAAGTTCTTGAACCACTTTTTTATCGAGTTCTGTACAGGTTGGCGATTTAAAGATAACGGTGTCGCTCAAAATAGCGCACAGCATAATGCCTGCAATGTCTTTAGGAATGCTGAGGCCGTGGTAGTGATACATCTCGGTGATGATGGTGCAGCTGCAACCGACTGGGCGAATCCAGCACTCTAGAGGCGCAGATGTAGTGATATCGCCTAGTTTGTGGTGATCGACAATGCCCAGTACAGTGGCTTCGGCCAAATCATCTGGCGATTGTGCAAGGTCCGAATGGTCAACGATATAAACGCTTTCGCCAGCGACACTGGTTTTTAGTTCTGGCGTCGGTTGGTTGAATCGATCCAAAACGAACTGTGTTTCAGGGGTGACATCGCCTTGACGAACAGGGATGACATCTTCACCCAACTGGTTTTTAAGGTCTGCCAAAGCAATAGCAGCAACAATAGCGTCGGTATCAGGCGTTTTGTGGCCAACCGCGTAAAAAGGCATATACATAGTCTCCATAATTTTTAGCAGCCATATTCTACCGTGCTTTTGCCGCCGATTAAATGAACCCTGCAACATAACAAATCAGCCATAGACACAAGCTCGGCGAGCCTTTAGCATTCGCCGGCAGCTTTCCCGTACGGCTGATACTACATTCACCTCAATATATGGACTCCACCTTGCTGACCACCGCTAATATAACCATGCAGTTTGGCGCTAAGCCGCTATTTGAAAATATCTCCGTTAAGTTTGGCGACGGCAATCGCTATGGCCTCATTGGCGCCAACGGCTGCGGCAAATCGACGCTGATGAAAATTCTCGGTAACGACTTAGAGCCCTCGTTAGGTAATGTCTCAAAAGACCCTAATGAACGCATTGGTAAGTTGAAGCAGGATCAGTTCGCTTATGAGCAATACAGCGTGATTGATACGGTCATTATGGGCCACGATGAGCTCTGGCAGGTGAAATCTGAAAAGGACGCCATTTACGCCAAGGCCGAAATGACCGAAGCAGACGGTATTCGTGCCGGTGAATTGGAAGGTGAGTTTGCCGAGATGGACGGCTATTCCGCAGAAGCTCGTGCCGGTGAACTGCTATTGGGCGTCGGTATTCCCATTGAACAGCATTACGGCCCAATGAGCGAAGTCGCACCCGGTTGGAAGCTGCGAGTGCTATTGGCGCAGGTGTTGTTTTCTGACCCAGACATCATGTTGCTCGACGAACCGACCAACAACTTGGACATCAACACCATTCGTTGGTTGGAAGGCGTTTTAAACGAGCGCCAATGTACCATGATTATTATTTCGCACGACCGTCACTTCCTAAACAGTGTTTGTACGCACATGGCCGATTTGGATTATGGCGAGCTGCGCGTTTACCCAGGTTCGTACGATGAATATATGACCGCCGCCACTCAAGTACGTGAGCGGTTACTGGCTGATAACGCCAAGAAAAAAGCTCAAATTGCTGAGCTTAAAACCTTTGTCAGTCGCTTTTCGGCCAATGCATCGAAATCAAAGCAAGCAACCTCGCGTGCTAAACGTATCGATAAAATTGAATTGGCCGAGGTGAAGCCTTCCAGTCGCCAGAATCCATTTATTCGATTCGAGCAAGAGCAAAAATTACACCGCATGGCATTAGAAGCCGAAGGCTTGAAGAAAAGCTACGATGAAACTCTATTTCAAAATCTCGACCTAAAAATTGAAGTCGGTGAACGCGTTGCCATCATTGGTGCCAACGGTATTGGTAAATCGACGCTAATGAAATGTTTGGTGGGTGATACAGAATTAGACTCCGGCACTATGAAGTGGTCAGAAAATTCTAATATCGCCTATTACGCTCAAGATCACGCAGCAGACTTCCAAGTTGATAAAACGCTGCTGGAATGGATGGGCGATTGTGGTAAAGAGGGCGATGACGAACAGGTTATTCGTGGCACCTTAGGCCGCCTGCTATTTTCACAAAATGAAATCAATAAAAAAGTATCGGTGATTTCTGGTGGTGAACAAGGCCGCATGCTGTTCGGTAAAATGATGTTGCAACGACCGAATATCATGTTGATGGATGAACCGACCAACCACTTAGATATGGAATCGATTGAATCACTCAACCTTGCGTTAGAAAACTACGAAGGCACCCTGTTGTTTGTCAGCCACGACCGAGAATTTGTGTCGAGTTTGGCAACGCGTATTTTAGAAATTACGCCAACTGGCATTGTTGACTTCCACGGCAGTTACGATGACTATTTAGAAAGTCAGGCAGCAAGCTGATCGGCGTTTTTTATATGAGTGACTATTTTCAATAAAGCTGAATAGTGACTCATTGTTACTTGTTTTAATCAGCGAGCTGACTGGCAACCTAAATACGTTCATATGTGCATACTATCCAATAAATGACTTCAGCCGAAAAAATTGATTATTCTCAGCCGATAACCTCATTAAAATAATAATTGAGCCTAGCATTTGCTTGGCAGTATTTAATAAAAAACAACCCGCGACCGCCGAGCTAAGGCGCCACCAAACATAAATTGTTAAACATGTTAGAGAGTACTCTTGTTATAGTGACTTCGTCTAAAGTTTGTCAATAATATGTTAATCGTCGATTTAGTCCCCATACACATTAATAGCAATAGTTTTGAACCTAGGTAAAACACCTGCGGTAGAAGGGAAAATAATGCAAGTTATTCAAGTTCGGCAGCAGGCTTACCAGCTAAAAGCATGGGTGAGCAGTATGATACCTAATCAAGAAAGTAGCGTTGGTACTGGTGAGTACCGCATTATAAACCAAAGCCATCGACTGATTTTTTTGGTTAGCTGTGTTTGTTTGGCTACCTTGTTAGCAGGCTGTGCTTCGCCGGGGGAGAAACAAAACAATACAGACGACAGCACCGAGGCTACCGAACCTGTTGCGCCTTATGAGCAGGATTTTCAGGGCGACGATGTTGTTGAGTTTGAGCCGTCACCAGACCCGCTAGAGCGAGTCAATCGGCTGACCTTTGTGTTTAATGATGTCACTTATCACTATCTTTTTATTCCCGCTGCCAAGCAATACCAGAAACTACCGGAGTTTATGACCGGTGCGATAGGCCACTTTTTTTCTAACCTTGGCGAACCGCTATCGGCAGGTAACCATCTACTGCAAGGCGACGTCGGCGATATGACCGCGAGTATTGTACGCTTTGGTGTTAATTCGACGGTTGGTTTGCTCGGGGTGTTTGATGTATCTAAATCTGCTTTAGATATTGAAAAGCGGGAAACCGATTTTGCAGATACGCTATCAACTTGGGGCGTTGGTGCAGGGCCATATGTTGTTATTCCTCTGTTAGGGCCTTCGGATTTTCGCGGTGGCGGAAGCTTACTGGTTAATGGTTTTGCCAATCCGATAAGACTGGTTCCAGATAGAGAGGTTAGGCTAGCGCTTTTAGCAACGGATGCTTTCCAATCCCAAGCATCAACCATTGTTTACTACGATGATTTGGTTGAAGAAATCGAAGATCCTTATGTATTTTTAAGAGAGCTGTATGTGCAAAGCGGTAAGCGCGACGAGTATAAAGAACGCCTTCGCACCGAAACTGAAAATAAACCCTAATCGAGTCTGTTGCCATTAAGGATCAACTTAACATGTACCAATATAAACGTGTCAGTGCGCTTTTAGTTGTTGGTTTTTTAGCGCTTGGCGCAGTGCTGTCTATGACGGGATTAAATAAATTCTCGTTCGATGCTTCTGCCGATACATTAATCGATACCTTAGACTCAGATTACATTCGTACACAAGTTAACGCTCAAATGTTTGGTCAAAAGAGTTTTATTATAGTGGCCTATAAGCCAGAGGACAAAAAAACCTTCTCGGAACAGGTCCTTAGTAAAATTCTTACCACCGAAGAAGAGCTGGTGGCATTAGATGGTGTCGAATCAACATTAAGCTTGGCAACAGTGCCCATCTTTATCAATATTGATTATCTTGAAAATGCCCTTGATGTCGAAGACCTCAGTTGGAAATCAAAAAGACAATCAGCTGAAACCCTAAGCCGCGCGACAAAAAGCCATCCAATTTATGAAAATGCTCTGGTTAACGAGCAGCAAGACACACTGGGCATACAGGTTGTCTTTAAAGCAGATGAGAATTTAGCCCAAGCACAAGCGAAAATAACGGCAATCAAAGAAAAGACCTTAAATGCAACATTGTCCGACGAGCAAACACAGCAATTAGAAGATTTGACAGAAGAGCGCGATCATCTTGAAGTAGAATACACAGAAAAAATTAACCAGACATTAGCTGAAGTACAACAGGTATTAAAGCCGTTAAAACAAACAGGTACGGTTTATGTTGGCGGTAATAGGCAGTTGGGTTACGAGCTTAAAAATATTATTAGCCGCGATCTATACACCTTTGGTCTGATAATTTCTGGCCTAATTATTGTTATGTTGGCCGCACTTTTTAGGCAGGTGACTTGGGTTGTTTTGCCGATGATCACTTGCGCAATGGCCTTGTTCACAACGCTCAGTTCGCTAGGCCTATTGGGTTTTAAAGTGACGGTTATTTCGGCGAATGTCATTACCTTACAAATTATATTAACGCTTTCTATTATCATCCACTTAATTGTCGAATATCGGCAGTTAGCCAGTTTAGACAGCGGTAAATCCCATGGTGAATTAGTCTCGCAAATGGTGCGTAATAAGTTTAAGCCCTGCCTATTTGCTGGGTTAACAACAGGACTTGGGTTTGGCTCACTGGTATTTTCTGGGATACAGCCGATTATCAGTTTTGGTTGGATGATGATGATTGCTCTATCGGTGTCTATTGTCGTGGCTTTAGTGTTTTTCCCCGCAATGCTGCGTTTGGTTAGAATGTCGGATAAAGTAAAAGCACCACCTTTACTAATAAAAAAAATTCTTAATGCCTGTGCTGTATTGGTCGGTAAAAGACGCAAACTATTATTATTGGGTTGGTTCATTATTGCAGCGACGAGCACCTTGGGTATATTTTCTTTAAACGCTAACAATAGCTTTGTGAATTATTTTCGAGAATCGACCGAGACTTACCGAGACTTAGCCTTTATCGACCAAGAGTTTGGTGGTTCGGTATCGCTGGATATCGTGTTCCATGCCGAAGAAGACTCGGATTATGCATTTGACCAACCATCATTAAGCGCCATCCAGTCGATTACCGAACAGCTTGATAGTATTGAGGAAACCGGTAGCGTTAGCTCTATTGCAGATTTCACTCGCATCGCACGTGTTGCAACCGGTAAACCGATGACGATCTATGAGGTGAACGCCATCTATGAAGCATTGCCGACCGGAGTTCGGGATCAGTTGGTACAGCCTTATTTCCATGAAGAGTCAAAAACTCATCGTATTAGTGTGAGGATTAAAGACAGCGCCAGTGATTTTGATAGACAAGCGCTAATAACAAAAATAGCCAACATAGCCGCCGAGCAAACATCAGAAGATAACCCAGCACAATTATCGAATGTATTTTTGTTGTATCAAAAAATAATCGCTAAATTAGTGGATTCTCAGGTAAAAACACTGGCGATTGTCTATGCGGTGATGCTGGTATTATTGATCGGTTTGTTTGGTTCGTTGCGCATAGCGATTATCGCCTTACTGCCCAACTTCGCGACAACCTGTATTCTTTTTGGTGTCATGGGCGTCACCGGAACGCCGCTTGATTTAATGACAATCACCATAGCCGCCGTTGCTATCGGTATTTCTGTTGATGATACAATTCATTATATTCATCGTTATCTAAAGGAACAGGCAAACGACAGTTCCGATGCTATTAAGGCCACCCACATGAGTGTAGGTTATGCGTTGCTATATACCACGTTAATTATTGTGATCGGTTTTGGCTCGTTAGTGTTTTCGGATTTTATGCCGAGTGTCTATTTTGGTTTTCTGGCCTCAATAACAATGCTAGTCGCATTACTCTGCGATGTCACATTATTGCCTGCCTTGTTAAGCAAGAAGAAATAGATGAAACGCGGCTGATTGGTTGATTGCCGAAAAATAAATTGGTGAATCTTAAAGCGCAACCATAATATTCTGTTGCTCGGACTACGACGGGGCGTGAAATATAAAACCAATGTATTACTAGGCGATGTCTGGCTAGGCTCTGCGGTAAAAAAATTAACCGGAATCGTTAGTTTTGCAGTCAATTTTTTAGTTGATAAAAAAAGGGCGAGACGCCCTTAATGACCAAGTCAGACACCTTGTATTTGCATGCCAGTTGTCTTGTCAACAATACTCGGTGTTGCTAAAACTAATGACTAGGGCGAGCGCCTTCGCCTGGCGGTGGGCCCATTGCATCCATAAGGTCTTGTTCAGACAGGCCAAGTTTTTCTGCCGCGACAGCTAAGTCAGGATGTTGGCCCGGCTCTGGTTGACCAAGCGCGTCGATTAAATCTTGCTCGGCGATGCCAAGGCTAGTGGCGATTTCGGCAAAGTCTGGCCCCGGTGGTCTGGGTCTGTCGTTATCTGCTGCGGTAGCAAAGCCGAGGCTTAAAGCGAGGAGTGTGACAGCGAAGCTGCGAATCAGAATTTTCATTGGCGGCACCTATAGAGTGGTTTGTTATTTGAGGATTCAGTTATCGTTGTAATGAGCCTTCATTACATAGCGCTGAATCCAGTATCGCCAAAACAACACAGATGCCAATTGGATAAATTAAAATTTATCAAGAACTCCATAATTTGATTGCGCAGCGCTGACAGCCAATGCAATTTGTTCTGTTATTTACTCAGCTTCTGCACAATTTCTTTAGGTACGCCTGGTCGGCCATTAGCCTGAGCGCCAGTGCCAAAAACGACAGCGGTGACACACAGGCGGTTATCCGATTTTCTGATGATACGTTGGTCAAAGCGAAACCGAACTCGATCATGCATAGAAAAATCAACGCTGACAAAAAATTCATCGCCACTGACTAAGGAGTGTTTGTAATCTAGTTCGGCGCGAGTGACTACCAAGTTCAGTCCTTGCTCTGCCAAGCCAGCAAAGCTGATGCCGTGAGCAGTTAAAAATTCATGACGAGCATGTTCTAAGTAATTTTGATAAACTGCATTGTTAACAATTTTTTGTAAGTCGCATTCGTAGTCGCGAACCTTAAAGTGCTCAACAAATTGATACTGGTTAGTTGCTGTATTAGCAGTTGTAGTGTTAGTTTTTTCAGTATTAGAGTTCTGCATAGTTACTCCTTATAAATTAGAAAGCTGCGCATACATAATATGTTGCGGCCCTGCCGAACCACCCTGATACAGCTCGTTAGTATCAATAAAACCAGCTTGGTTATAACAGTGATGCGCGGCTGGGTTTTTACAGTTAACGGTGAGGTAAATGCAGTCATGATTCGAATAAAGTTTAGGTAACTGCTGTAATAAAAACCGCACCGACTGTTTGCCGAAGCCTTTGCCTTGGTGTATCGGGTCGATAGTAAAGCTTCTTAAGCCAAGGCTTGCCGGTTTGCAGAAATCGTACCGCGAGTTAAATTGAGTATCGATTTTAAAAAAGCCAATAATTAATTCGTCAGCTTTAATAACATAAGCATTATCGCTAGGTTCGAGTGCACTCAAAAACTGTTCACCATTAGCAGAAAATTTATTTTGCTGCTCACTAAGAACAATCTGCTTAATGGCAGGATAATGCAGAGTGGTTAAACGTTCGATGACCATCATCATAACAAAGCTATTTCCCCTTTAATAAGTCGATTTGTTCAGCAAGCCCAGCCCAACGCTCTACGCCCTGGTTGACGGCCTGCTGCCAAACAGAACGTTGACCAAGTACCTGAATATGATTTTTGGCGCGGGTTAAACCGGTGTAAATCAGTTCTCGGTTAAGCAGATAAGATTGTTCGCTCGGCAGTAACAGCGCTACCTTATCGAATTCTGAGCCTTGGGTTTTATGAATGGTCATGGCGTAAACCGGTTCGTGTGCTGGCAGCCTACCGGGCGTAATAGCTCGCAGGCCTTGCTCTGTTTCAAACCACACCATCAGCTGTTGTTGCTCGTCTGGCCAAACCATGCCGATATCACCATTGTAGAGTTTTAAACCATAATGGTTTTGGCTGATCATGATCGGTTGGCCCTGATAAAACAGCTGTTGATTAACATTTACCTGCTGGCTAATGCGCTGGTTTAGTTGGTTAATTCCGTGTTCGCCGTCGCGAGTCGCTGCAAGTAAACGAAACCTTTTAAATAGCGCTAGCGCGTCAGTAACATTGGCCTGTTGGCTAATGGGTTTGATGTATTGGCGTAACCAATGATTGAGTTGTGTATCGAACTGCGGCTCTTCAAACCATTCAAGGTCTGCAAAGTTATCGAAACAATCGAGGCTTTGTTTTACCTGACCGGTAATAACGGCTTTTGCTAATGCACCAATGCCGCTTTGCTGTGAAAAACGACGACTGTCGATAAGCGCCGTCATGCGGTTGCTGTGCACTTGGTTTTCATCGCTAGGCTTGAGGTCGATACCTAAACGTTTTAATTGTTGGCAATGCAGTGCGTCGAACTGGTTTAGTTTGTCGATTGATAAGTCAGCCAGCACACTACCGGCGGCAACCGATGGCAGCTGATCGGCATCGCCTAATAAAATAACTCTAGTGCTGGGTTTTAAGGCGCGGCTGAGTCGCGTCATTAAGGGCAGATCAACCATCGAAACTTCATCGACCAATAACACATCGGCATCGATAGGGTTCTGTTGATCATGACGAAACTGAATGCTGTTGGGAATAACGCCGAGTAAGCGGTGTAAGGTGCTGGCTTCGTCAGGAATACTTTCGCGTGTGATCATATCCAAATTAAGCTCGGCCTTTGCTTGGCGAATAGACTCCGACAAACGCTGTGCTGCTTTACCGGTCGGCGCGGTCAATTTGATCTTTAATGATGAGCTGCTGAGCATAACCAATAACGCTAAAATACGCGTCACGGTATAGGTTTTACCGGTGCCCGGGCCACCCACAATAATCGAGAAACGGTTCAGTAAACTGTTGGCCGCAGCAACCTGTTGCCAGTTTGTTGTTTCCGCCGTGCTGTCAAAAAGTTCAGCCAGTAATGAGCGGGCGCGTTTTATCTGTTCGCTGGTTAGCTTGTCGTTATGTTGTTCATGTTGATGGATAAAATTGGCCAGCTCGCGTTCAAATAAAAAGTAGCGACGAAAATAAAGCCTGCCTTGCGTTAGTACAATGGCAGCGTTGTCTTCGGCTGAGATGGCAAATTGTTGTAACACAGCAAGCCATTGTTCGGCTGGTGGCAACGGCAGATAACCCCAATCTTGCAATTGGTTGTAGGGAGCTTGAGTTAAACAGCGTTGTAACGATAAACAACTATGACCCTGCTGTAATGAAAAGCTTAACAGCATGATCGACTGCTCAAGAATCTGTCGCGCTTGAACATCAATAACCTCGTTACTAACCGGACTAATTTTGCTGGCGATTATTTTAGCGCTGTAACGGTCGATAGCTTGAAAGGGTGATCGAGGCGTTTGTGCGTCGCGGGTTTCGGTCATCGTTACGCAAGCTCCGTTGGTTTAGAGAAAATAGCATCGAGCCTGTTTAGCTCTTCTGCCGAGACCGTTCGGTGATAAATACCTTGGCTATTTTCAGTATTCATACCGCGCAAATAAAAATAATAAACGCCACCAAAGTGCTGCTCGGGTTGATAATTAGGCAGCCGGTTTTTTAAATAGCGATGTAAGGCTAAGCAATAAATAAAATACTGAACATCGTAATTTGAGTGATAAATATTTTGCAAAACCTGACTGGCAACGTAGTCGTCAACGCGGCTACCTAAATAGTTAGATTTATAGTCGGCAATATAAAATCGGCCCTGATGCTGGAAAATTAAATCGATAAAGCCGTGCATCATACCCTTTAGGTGAGAGTGCCCCGGCAACTGGAAATCAGCTTGACGACGCTGGCGAATAAACTCGGCCAATGGTTTGCTCTCGCCGCCTGCCATTGGGAAATAAAACTCCGCCTCGCGTAACGTCGTTTGCCAACTGAGATCAGCCAGCTTGCCACCTTGAGGCAGTGGCGCGTGCAGTATTTGCTCCAACCACTGGCGCAATTCTGCTTCACTGAATGTTTCGGTTAGGCTGGAATAGCGCGTTTGGCATTGTTGATAGGCCAGCTCAAAATTAGGCTGGTTGAAATCCAATTGCTCTAAGGTGTCGTGCAGCAGGTTACCTGCTTCGGCACCTTTAGCCAGACGAAAACGCAGCTCGTTGCTCGGCAATTCGACCACATCAACCGGCTGAGGGTCGCGATCTGGCTGATCGTGGTAATTGTGCTTTAAGTTACGAGTCAGCGATGAAAACGAGCTTAGCCACCAGTCGCGCTCAATGTGACCTTGGAACGTAGCCACACTGATTTCGGCTTGGCTGGCATCTGTTTGCCATCTCTGTTGGCCGATATCTGTTTCAGCAATGGTTAGCCAACTGAGTGGTTCAACAAGCGGGAACTGCTCTTTTATAAAGCCGTTCAATTTTAATGTTTGCCCTAACGACGATTGCTTAAATGAGCTGAAGTTTGCGGCGCAAATATAGAGCCGCAATTTGGCACGAGTCGCGGCGACATAAAAAAGCCGAACCCGTTCAGCGGCTTCTTCTTCAGCTGCCAGACGAATAACCTCGTCAGAATGCAGATAGCTTTGCTTTGCCTGAAAACTACTGCGGTCGTGGTAGCGTAACAGTGCCGGTGTTTTATTGGATTGCGAATAAAAACTAACAAATGGCAAAAATACGATCGGGTATTCCAAGCCTTTCGAGCCGTGCATGGTGACAATCTTTATAAGATCGTCGTCGCTGTCTAACCGTAAGCTGGTTTCATCAGTAGCGCGGTTGTCTTGCTGAATGGTTTGCGCAAACCAGTGCAGAAGAGCTTCTGGTTCACGTAGCCGAGTGCTTTCTTTTTGCAATAATTCTGCAAGGTGCAGCATGTTGGTGAGCTGGCGCTGTGAGTCGGTTGAAAACGGATATTGGCCGTACTGCAACACACTTAGCAGCATGCTCATCAAGCCTTTCGTTTGCCATTGATTACGCCACTGCTCAAAACGTGTCAGCCAAGTTGCCCAATGCTGTTCATTAGTTTGCAGCTGGTCGAGCTGACTAACCGACAACTGCAACCAATGGCTGGCCAGAGCGCTGACAAACAATCGGTCGTCTTGGTAATGCCAAATGCCTTGCAGCAATTGGTGTAGCTGACCTGCCTCATGGCTGTTAAAAACATTATCGCGCGCGCTTAAAAAAACCGATGCTAAGCCCGCTTCACTCAATGCGCCCTGTAATAATTGCGCTTCACTGTGGCTGCGTACCAGCAGCGCGATATCGCCGGGTTTGATTGCATTGGCTGGCTCGCCAGTAGCCTCGGCAGGCTGGACGTTGACCTCTGTTAGCAGATGAATAATTTCTTGTGCGCACCAGCGAGCGATGCTACCGCAAAAGGCTTTATTCAGGCCACGGCTAGGCATTTCTTCCGGTTCAATGTTGACCCACTGCACAGCGCTGCGCTCATTAGAATCACTAAAGTTTGCGCTGCCAAGCGCGGCATCCACTTTGCGGTAGTCTATATCAAAACCAAAAGTACGGCTGTTGTGCTGTTCTTCATCGGCTAAAAAGATGCGGTTGTAGCCTTCCACAACCGCCTGACTAGAACGGTAGTTGGTATTCATCGACCAATGGTGTTTAGCCTGCTGTTTGGCTTTTAAATAGGCGAAGACATCACCACCGCGAAATGAATAAATAGCCTGCTTTGGGTCGCCGATTAAACACATAAAGGCTTCGCTACTGGCCGGATAAATTTTATCTAAAATAGCGTATTGGTCTGGGTCGGTGTCTTGGAATTCATCAACCAGAACGGCAGGGTAGCTTTGTTGCAAGGCGCTCGCTAAGGCATCGCCTTGGCTAGAAAAGAGGCTGTGTTTTAGCTGGCTAATAAGATCGTTAAAGTCGAGCTGGTCGAGTCGTGCTTTTTCGCTTGCCGCACGTTGACGAATAAATTCGACACCTTCCAGCGCAGCGCAAATCAGCGCGGCCTTCTGTTGCTGTTTTAGCGCACTGATAAATTCTCGGCTACTGCTGAGGCTGGCTTCTTTGGCTTTGCCATCGAAGCAGCGCTTAATAATGTCTTGGCTTAAGTTGTTAAGACACTGCCAGTCGTTTTCTGCAACGGCGGTATTGATCAGCTCTAAATCTTCAATATTGTTTGCTAACCGCCCGGCATTAATACGCTTGGTTTCAACATTTAATTTAATAAAGGCTTTTTTCTCTTCTGGCCAGTGTTGCAAAAACTGTTGCCATTTGGGTTCTATCGCTTGCAGCTGTGGTTTTTCAATATCATCGCTGGTGGTTAAGGCAATGCGCCAATGGGCAACAAAATTTTCAGGTGTTGGCCAAGCATCATGCAGCTGAGCAAAATCGATTTGGTCGATATTGTGGCGATAAAAATCTTCCGCTGCTTGCAGTAAAATATCGTCGCTGTCGCCATCTAGGTTTAAATTAAAGCTCGCACCGCTTAAAAAAGCTTGCTCTGCTAAGGCGCGTTTGCAAAAGCCATGAATGGTAAAAATACTGGCTTCATCTAAATGCAAAATGGCTTGTCGCAATTTAAAGTCGGCTTGTTCAGCACTCAAAGTTTGACGCAATTGCACGACAGTGGCTTCTTCGCTTTGTAGCCAGTGCTGGCGAGTGTCACGTAAAAACTCACTTAACCGGCTGCGCAGTTCTGCCGTCGCGGCGTTGGTAAAGGTCATTACCAATATTTCTTGCACCGATAGGTTTTTTTCTAGCAGCAAGCGCAGGTAGAGCCGCAAAATATTGTAGGTTTTTCCGGTACCGGCGCTGGCTTCAATCAGGTGGCTTCCGGTTAGCGGCAGTGCAGTAATGTCTAACGGTTTCATTTACTGCTCCTCATCCAACAGAGTGATTTCGCTGTGATCTAAAAGCGGTTGATAAAGCCCGCGCAACTGCTGCTCTAATGCTTCAAAGTCTGGTTCGGTTGCAAAGAAATATTGCATGTAGGGATCATCCATCAGCCCGAACTTCCGTGTATCGCCATACCAGCTGTTATACCAATCTTGGCTACGATTTTTTTCTCGTAATAGGTTAACCAGTAACTGGCTGTGTAATGGCAGCGGTTTATTCATACCTTGGCGAATAATATCGAATAAGGCTTCGAGCTGAGCTTTAGCATGTTCCGTTGGCGCGAGTTTCAGTATTTCTGTGCTGTCGTCTTTACCGCGGTACAGGCCAACCGTTTCACAGGGTTGTTGCACATTGGCGCAAAGGTGACTGAGCCATAGGGTGATAATGTCCTTACCTTTTAAGTTCGCCGGTCGCCAAAAAATTAATCGATCTTCAGTTTTTGGTAGCGTGGCAGCTAATTCGATATTTCCCAGAACGAGGTTAAGTTTTTGCGCTGAAACTTTTTTACCGCCTAGCTCAGCCAGTTGTTGAGAAAAGCTTTGTGCTTGCTGTTTCCAACTGTCGAGCTGATCATCAATAAAGCGATGCTCGGGTAACGCACTGGCCGCTTGCAGTCGCTCGATGTAATCGTTTGGCTGTTGCAAACCAGTGAGTTGATGATCAATTTCAGCGGCTTGGATGTTGTAACGATCAAGGTGGCTCAAGGCGAAAGGTTCACTGTCTTCTAACTCGACAGACTGATGGTTATGCAAAAATAACCCGAGTCGTTTCTCGGCAAAAAACTTCGCCGGGTGACTAAAAAATTGAATCCACTCGTTCAGGTGCCAATCGGTTTTTAACTGTTCGAATGCAGCTAGGTCGTTTTGTTGCGTTGTATCTTCTGGCTCTTTTATAAGCTCTAGCCATTGTTTATTAAACGACGGTTTAGCCGCTTGGTAGTTTTCTAAGCTAAAGGGTTGCAGCGGTACTGCGTGAATATCCCGCTCGCTATTAAATTGAAAGCGTTTGCTTAGGTAGTCGAGTAATTCGGCCAACACCAGTGACGGCGGTTTGGCTTCATTGTTGCGAACATCAAAGCCTTGGTAACTTAAGTACAGGCTTTGGCGGGCGGATAAAATAGCCTCTAAAAATAAATAGCGGTCGTCGCCACGACGAGAACGGTCACCAAGTCTGGGTTTGTCGTGTGCCATTAAATCGAAGCCCAATGGCGGTCGGTTACGTGGAAAGTCGCCGTCGTTTAGACCCAGTAATGCAACGACTTTAAAGGGCAGCGATCGCATTGGCACTAACGAACAAACGGTAATTTGGCCGGTCATAAACTGGCTACCGGTTTGCTCTGGGCTGGCGAATGAGTTTTCTAACACGCTGCGCATTACCGAGAGCGGAATGGTTTGCTCGTTCATTTGCGCACGGTTGGCAAATTCGGTGGCATCGTTAATGGCTTTTAAAATAGTTTGGCCGCTGCGCTCAAATTCTTGCTCACTAGACATTAGCGCTAATTGGATATTGTCGATCAAGTACTGCTGCCACTGTGTTGGCGTGCGTTCTTTGTTCAGTGTCGAACGGGCATCTTCGAGTTGATTCAAAATATGAATCAGCTTGCCAAGCAAAATTGCATCGGCACCTTCAACATGCGACAAGTAGAGTTGCTCGCCGACAAGACTATCTTGATCGCTAAAGGCAAAACCCAATAACAGCCTTTCTAGCCCCTGCTGCCATGTGTAGTGTTGTGTCACAGGCCCGTCGATCCATTGGCTTTTATGCTGTTGGTTTAAGCCCCAGTGGATGTTCGCGGCCTCAAGCCAATGTTCTATTTGAGCTAAGTCAGCTTCGGCCAATTCAAATTTATTGGCGATGGCAGGCACGCGTAACCAGCTTAATATTTGGCTGACTTCGAAACGCGCATCCGGCAGGCTGAGCAATTCTAAAAAGGCGGCAACCGTTGGGTCGGCATCCTTTAAGTTTCGGTCTGCTACGGAGCAAGGCAGTGGCGGACTGGCAGCGTCGATGTTGGCAAAGCTCGGCGCAAAGACGGCATGTACAAAGGGCGCATAGTTCTCAATATTCGGGCACATCACCACGACATCTTTTGGTGTCAGTGTCGGGTCGCTATTAAATTGATGCAGCAGCCAGTCATGCAATGCTTGCACTTCGCGCAGTGCACTATGGGCTTTGGCGATATGAATGCTGTCATCTAAGGGTTGCTCGCTCGGCGCTTTGCTGCCGTCTTGCAGGGTTAAAATATCCTGCTGCACTTGCGCCAAAGAGGTTGCTTGCTCGTTGCTAGAAAACACCGGTGTATCGTAATGCGCTTTGTCAGATAACAGCCGAACAAAGGCTTGGCCTTGCTGGCCTAAGCTTGCCAATAAGGGGTTGCCAGTTTCGGTATAGAGTTCTTCTAGTGGCGCAAGTGAACTGGCGCGTTGCTGCATGCGCTTTGCTTCTAGCTTGAGTAATTGCTTTTCAGATTTAATCTCGTCCCAATATTCCGCGCTCGGGTTGAGATAAAACAGGTGGATGTCGGTTTCGCAGCGCTCAGAAATTTGGTGCAAAAAGTCCAACCAGATAGGCGCTAACGAATTAATACCGAATAAATAAAAGCACGACGGCAAGGGTTCAGCGGGTGAATCCATCTGTGTTAATGCAAGGCGAATTAACCGCAACGGGTGATTGTTATCTTGCTTAACTAATAGCCGCCAAAGCTCTGCTTGCCACTGTGCTTGTTCGGGCATTGCATCGGATTGCTCACCAGCTTCCCATTGGTCAATCCAGTCGGGCCGAAACATAAGGTACTGTTCATACAGGTCGGCCAACTGTTCGGCCAGTTGAAAGCGGCGAGCCTGTTGCAAATAGCTGGGTGCTTGCTGCCAGTAATGGGTCGGCTCGTTCATCAGCGGATTTTCTAGCACTGAGGTTTGCTGTAACAGATGGTAGATGCGCCAACTTAATATTTCTCGGCTATAGGTGGAGCGGTCGGGCACTTGGTCGCTGCCGATAATTTGCCGAATAAGGTCCCAAAAAAAACGTACCGGCAGCGGGTACTTCATGTTCATGCATATTTGGCTGTTGGGTAACTGTGCAATCGCCATGCTGAGCCAGTGCTGCATGCCAGGGTGCTGAACTAAAACGCTTTCACTGCTGAAGGGGTTTTGAGCGACGGCGCGGGAGACCTCATTAAATGCATAGACCAAGTTTTCCATACGATTGGAAGGGTAGGTATAAAACATTGTCGCTCCAAAAAATAAAAAGTGTACCACGTTTTTTTACTTGGCAATCGGCAGCATCAATCACAAGGTGACGTAACAGAAATAAAATGTTGCGTTCTTCGCAATTAGGGTTGAAATCGAGTTTTTAGCTGGTTAGTCTAAACAGCGTTAGTTTGATGCTTACCTCAGCGGTAAGTCATTTTTAAATTAACACCAAACGAACTGCAATTTTTTGCGTCAATTTAGGAGAGCAACATGATTTGGACTGCGACTCAACATGCATCCACATTTGCGACTCGGATGAGTCATTGCCCCCTATTGGCTGCGAAAAATCTTAATGGCATAACTGCGCGCTTCGTTTAACTAACCTAATCGAACCGCAGGCTTTCAAAGCGGTTCGAATTATCTTTTCTACCAAATTCTTCCTTTTGCAAGCCTTCGGTTCATAACTTAAATCCGTTTTGGAGTTTATTATGAACCTAGTAAATACCTTTGCACGCATTAAAAAATTATTTTCTAAACCTAAAAAATTAACCATCAGTCGTTTAGAAAATAATGAACACCTTGCTCGTGACATCGGTCTTGAACCTCATCGTCGCCGTAAAGGTCAGGATATCGCCTATCCAGACTCTGAGCGCTTGGTGACATTTGAAAGTTTCAAGCGAGGGCCCTAAATGTTGCCAGTAAAAGCGATTTATCTTGGCTCGCTTTTACTGGCCGACCTATTTAAATTATCAACAGACAGGCGGCGCTATGGGTCAGTTTGGCGCTGCCTATTATTAACCAAAAGTGAAATAAGGATTGGCCATGAACAATGTTGCTGTTATTACCGGAGCCGGCCGAGGCATTGGCGCAGAAACCGCCAAACTGTTTGCAGAAAAAGGCTATGCGGTGGTGATCAATTATATTCATAACCGTGAGGCGGCAGAACAAACGGCTCAGCAGGTTCGAGATATTGGTGCGGAATGTTTGGTTGTTCAGGCCGACGTCGCCAACGCAGAACAGGTCGACGCACTCTTTCAGCAGGCTGACCAATTAGGAACCTTGTCGGTGTTGGTTAACAACGCCGGTATTTTAAATCAACAGTGTCGTATTGAAGACATCAGCGAGCAACGCTTTTTAACCATATTGCAAACTAATGTCATGAGTTGTTTTCTGTGTACCCAGCAGGCGATTAAACGTATGTCGACAAAACACGGCGGTAAAGGTGGCACCATTGTTAATGTCTCTTCTGGTGCGGCAAAAACAGGTTCGCCAAATGAGTACGTTGATTATGCGGCGAGTAAGGGCGCCATGGATTCGTTTACTCGAGGTGCAGCCTTGGAATTGGCAGACGAAGGCATTCGCGTTAATTCGGTTCGTCCCGGCTTAATCTATACCGAGATGCATGCCTCTGGCGGTGAGCCTGGCCGAGTGGATCGCTTAAAAGAATTACTGCCACTAAAGCGAGGTGGCCAAGCGCGAGAAGTCGCTGAAGCCATTTATTGGTTAGCCAGTGATAAGTCGACTTATGTCACCGGCAGCTTTATCGATGCCACCGGTGGCCGTTAAACCGAGCTCTTTTTCGTTGTGATTGTCAGGTCGTTTAGCCCGATAGTTTTACTTGGTTACGGCCTGAATCTTTTGCTTTATAAAGCGCTTTGTCTGCCAGTTTGAGAACCTTTTCAGGCTCAATGCGGCCAGAGGGTTTGGTCGCCCCGCCAATGCTGACAGTAATCTTCACTGTTTTGCTGGTGTTGTTGCCTTTAGAGCGATGTTCCGCAGAGCTGTTTTTACGTGCCGTTTTATTGCGCACATAAAACGGCGTATTGGCAACAGATGAGCAGACTTCTTCTAAAAATGGCGCGGCTTCACTGGCGTCTTTACCGGGAAACAGCAGAGTGAATTCTTCGCCACCATAGCGATAAGCTAAGCCTTTGCCGCCCACTTCGGAAATTTTTGCTGCAACCAACGCTAAAACATCATCGCCGACATCATGGCCGTAGGTGTCATTAAACTTTTTAAAGTGATCAATATCGACCATAGCAATGGTGTAGCGCCCAGAAATAGAAGCCAGCTGTTCAAATAGCGCGCGACGCCCAAGCAGGCCAGTTAGCTGGTCGCGGTAGGCTAGTTCGTGTGAGGTTTTAATGCAGGCAAATAACGTAATAATCATTGCAGCACTAAGATAAGAAGTCGAAATAAAGTCGATGTTTAACAGCATTAACGGCAACGTATTGGTTACCAAAATAAGCACTAAGCTAAGGCTGACGGCGGTTTGCTTAACGATAAACAGCAGTAATGAAATAATAAGGCAGCCTAGAGTGATAAAGAGCGCATTCCAGCTGAGGATGAAAAAGGTGGTTGGCTTGGGGGCAAAATATTGTTGAATCCAGATCAGCAGCGACTCACTAGAGCTGTTGTATAAAATAATAATGATCAGTGTTACCAGTGCAATTAGGCCATAAACAATCTTACTTGAAGTTGCCATTAAGCCATTTTCTTTAACCAGTAGGTTGATAAGTAAACAGATCGGTACCCACAGCGATAACAGGCTATAGGCGATTAAAACCGAAGGCAGGCTTAGTGGTTGTTGTAATTTAAGTTGAATAATTGCATAGGAAGTAATGCTAATGAGGACGCTGATTAAAAGCTGGCGTTTAGAGAACTGTACTGAAAGCCAAACCGCCACTGCCGCCAGTGCGTAAGGTAATAACAGCAATGCTTCATGCACAGTACTGGAAAAACGTTGGTGGTAAAAAACCAGCGCAGTAGCAAGGAGCAGCGTTACCAGAGGCAGGATATAAAGGGTTTTGTTGGCTTTAAAACGCATGGCGTAGCGGATCTCTTTTGAATGCTAGAGGTTAACAAAGTCAACGATTATGCCCTAGCCGTAATGAAAGCGATAAATGTGAACCAAGCTACATATTACGTGTATCTGTTAGGTGAGCCAAGGCTAACTTTTTGATGAGTGGGCAGCTATAGAAAAAAGGAGTAAGCCGTTGCTCTGCAAAGGCTTACTCAATGGGATAGCTAGAATATTCTGTAGAGCGTTAGACGTTGTAGTTTTGCTTTATTCTTAAGGCAATGTTAACCAAGGCGATCAATACCGGAACCTCGACCAAAGGGCCAATAACACCGGCGAAAGCCTGATCGGAGTGGATGCCAAAAACGGCAATCGCCACAGCAATGGCCAATTCAAAGTTATTGCCCGACGAAGTAAAGGCGATTGAAGCGTTTTGGTCGTAGGCAATGCCCATTTTTTTGCCGACAAAAAAGCTGACAAAAAACATAATCATAAAGTAGAGCGTTAGTGGTATAGCAATGCGTATTACATCCAATGGCAGTTGCAGGATCATCTCACCTTTGAGACTAAACATAAGCACAATGGTGGCAAGCAATGCGATTAATGTGATTGGAGAAATACGAGGGATAAAGACCTCGTTATACCAGCGCTCGCCCTTTTTAGCGGTGAGCAGCTTTCTGCTTAGGTAGCCAGCTAAAAATGGGATGCCTAAATAAATTAAAACGCTCTGCGTAATTTGCCAAATGGTGATGTCGACCACCATCGACTGCAAACCAAAGTAAGGCGGCAGTACTGTGATAAACAACCAAGCCATAAAGCTGTATGTGACAATTTGAAAGGCACTGTTTAATGCAACTAGTGCAGCGCCATATTCTTTATTGCCGCCGCTAATATCGTTCCACACCAAAACCATCGCAATACAACGTGCTAGGCCGATCAGAATAACGCCAACCATGTAGCCAGGCTGGTCGCGCAAAAAGATAATAGCCAGCAAGAACATTAGGATGGGGCCGACAATCCAATTCATGATAAGTGATAACGCAATGGCGCGTTTGTCTCGCGTTACCTCACCTAGCAGGCTGTAATTTACCTTTGCCAAAGGCGGGTACATCATCAAAATTAGGCCGATAGCTAACGGAATGTTTGTAGAACCGACACTCAGCTGCTCACTCCAATTTGCCGTTTGCGGGAAGATTGCGCCGATACCGACGCCTATCGCCATGGCTAGGAAAATCCAAAGGGTTAAATAGCGGTCCAAAAAACTCATTTTTTTTGCACTGGATTTGTCTATTGCAGCGTTCATAAATAGTGGTCCTTTAATGTCACTGAGGATTATTGAGAGTTAGCACTGACCTGTTGTCATGGATCCTTTAAGCCGGCTTTGTTCTTGTGAAATCAGTGTTGGGTCTTGTTGCAGAGTCATTGCCAATAATTGGTTAACCCAAGAGCCGAGCTCAGGATTGAGCTGATAGTAAACCCACTTACCGCGTCGTTCATCGATGACCAGTTGGTGTTTTCGTAATTCGGCAAGATGACGGGAGATTTTTGGCTGGCTAATGTCTAGCGCGTCGATAAATTGGCAGACGCAAAGTTCACCTTCGCTGTGTAGCAATAGTAGAGTTTTAAGGCGAGTCTCTTCTGCAAGGCATTTATAAAGGGTCAGTGTATCCAAGGGCTTACCTACTCAGCTGGCTTTCATATATGAAATATCATATATGAAAGCCAGCTAGATTCAAACAGGCTGCGTATTGCTACGAAAGTGCCAAGAGCGTTAAGCGGATAACAAAAAGTCGACAAATCTTTGTTAGGAAACCTACGACCCTGCCGATTATGAACTATACATAAAAATAATAGTTAGCAGGAAACCCATACTATGAACCTAAATACCATAAGAACCCGATATACGTTGATTTTCTGCGCCATTGCCCTAGTGATGGCAATTACTGCGTTGATAACGTTAAATTTGATCAAAGTACTCAATTCAGCCATTGATGGATTTTCAGGAAAATATAATCCGGCGATATCTGCGGTTATTAATGCTGATCGCGACCTCTACCAAGCGAGAGTTGCCGAACTTAACGTGCTTATTGATAGTGGCGATTTTGATCAGCAACTGAGTGACTACCAAGAAAATGCACAGCAAGCGTTAGATCGCATGAACTTGTTAAGAGATTTACTCAGCGAAGAAGCCGACATTATTGATCAGCTGAGTGGTTTTGACGCAGCCTTTAACGATTGGATGCAAGCCAGTAGTCGAGTTTTTGAATTAGTCAAAAGTAATAATAGCTACGCTGCGACAGAGCTTTCTTTTGGTGCATCGAACGAAACATTTTCTGCGCTGCGTGACTATTACGATGTTGCCGGTTCGTTAGCCGATGAAGCCAGTGTCTTACTCGGTGAGCAAACCATGGCTACAGCTAATGCGAAAAAAATTGGTGTGACTGCTTTATTAGGGGTGACCGTACTGATCACGCTGTTGGTTGGTATTATTACTCCGCGTGCTATGTCTTCTGCGTTGCTAGCATTATCGAAACAGCTGCGCGAATTAAATACTGGCGATGGTGATTTATCGCGCCGAATTAGATCAAAACGCAAAGATGAAATTGGTTCTGTTGCTAACGAGTTTGATCGCTTTGTCGACGGCTTAGCAGATCTCATTGTAGCTATGTCTAAGCAATCAAGCAGTGTTTTAGAAAACATCGGTAATATGAAGGCGGATGCGAAAAACGTTAACAAATCGAGTGAGTCACAGCTAGAGTCGATTGAACTGACGGTTACCGCGGTTAATGAAATGACCTCAGCGATTCGTGAAGTGGCGCAGAATGCTCAGCTATCGGCAACAGAAGTGGCCGAGGTGACTCAGCTTTGTGTTAACGGCAAGCAGATGACGACCTCAACCGTGAATCAGATCCGAGACTTATCCGAGACCATTCAGAACGCATCCACGGCAATGAACGAGCTCGCCAGTAGTTCTAATGATATTGCGTCGGTATTGGATGTGATTCGTGGTATTGCCGAGCAAACCAATTTGTTGGCGTTAAACGCAGCCATTGAAGCGGCGCGTGCTGGCGAGCAGGGTCGAGGCTTTGCTGTGGTGGCAGATGAAGTGCGTTCACTTGCCAGTAAAACGCAGCAGTCGACTAACGATATTCAAGAAATGATCGAATCCTTACAGAAAGGCGTTAAAGGTGCCGCCTTTGCTATTGATGAAGGCTTTAAAGCGGTTGGCTCGACGGTTGAGCAGTCGGAACAAACAAAAGACTCGTTGGATAAAATTGTTGAGCTTTCCCAAAGTGTCGCTGATGCATCAACCCAAATAGCAGCGTCAACAGAAGAGCAAAGCCAGGTTGCCGAAGAGGTCAATATACAACTGGTTAAGCTGTCTGAGCTTGGTCGTGAAAGCCGAAGCTACTCTATGAAAAACCAAGCTCGAGCCGTTGAGGTTACTCATTTAACGGAAGAGTTAAGTTCTGCAGTATCACGTTTTAAGCTTTAATCTGAATTCGCTCAGATTTAAGCGAAGGCATTGCCCTGTGCTTTGAGTAATAAAGGCTATTGGGCAATGCCTATCGTTGAAACGGATAAATAGAACCGACCCGAGTAATTTGAGTCAGTTCGTCCAGCGCGGTTCGGCTTTCTATCAGCAGTTGCGGGTCGGCAAGGTCGGCTTGCACAAGGCGGTCACGGTAGTGCATATCGATCCACTTATTTAATCGCATATAAAGTGCATCGGTCATCAATGTGCCTTGGTGCATGGCAGCTAGTTCGGTTTTGTTTAATGCAATGCGTAAACGTAAACAGGCGGGGCCGCCACCATTATTCATCGATTGTTTGAGGTCAAACACCTTCACCTCATTGATCGGGTTGTCACTCATAGCCACTAGTTGATCTAAATAATCTGAGACGCTAGAAATCTCTCGGCATTCGGCAGGTACGATCAATGTCATGCTGCCATCGTTATTGCTCAATAGCTGACTGTTAAACAGATAGGATCGAACCGCATCACTGACACTGACTTGCTCGCTAGGCACACAGACGGCGATAAGTTCGCTACCGACGAGTTTTCTGTTCAGTTCATCGAGCATCTGCTCAGTGTCTAAGAACGCCTCTTGGTGATAAAACAAAACATTGCCATTACCGACCGCGATAACATCGTTATGGAAAACACCAGCATCGATCACCGCAGGGTTCTGCTGTGCAAACACCACGTTTTTATCGGCTAAACCGTGCAGTCGAGCAATGGCTTGGCTGGCTTCCAAGGTTTGTCGTGCTGGGTATCGCTGCGGCGCTGGCGCGGCTAAGTTAAAGCCGCTTTGACCGTATACGAACAGCTCGACGCCGGCTTGGCCATAGTCGGTACAAAAACGGGTGTGGTTTGCCGCGCCTTCATCACCAAAGCTGGCAATGGCAGGCAGCGCAGGGTGGTGGGCAAAGTAGCGCTCATCGGCAAAGATGCTTTGCAGCATTCTGCTGGTGGTGTCGTGCTCAATGGAACGATGAAACTTAGCGTTGAGGTTTGCTGCGGTAAAGTGCAGTTTGCCATCTTGGGTATCGGCGCTAGGTGACACGGTGGCGGCATTTGCCGTCCACATGCAGGAAGCCGAAGCTACAGCACTGAGTAATGTCGGATCTGTTTTTTGTGCTTTTTCCAGTATTTGCGCATCGCTACCGGTAAAGCCAAGCGCCTTTAATGCCCATATTGCTGGACGCTCATGCGGTAATAAAATCCCCTGTTTAAAGCCAGCATCGCTCAGCGCCTTCATTTTTTGAAGGCCCTGCTTGGCCGCTTCTTTCGGGTTAGAAGCCGCAGCAGTGTGTGATGTTGAAGCAATATTACCGTAAGAAAGTCCAGCGTAGTTGTGAGTCGGGCCGACCAGACCATCAAGGTTCAATTCGTAAGAATTCACTGTGTTGTTTATTAAAGTATCATTCATCAGAGCGTCATCCCAATCGGTAAGGTTTCAGGGGCGATGAGTTCAGGGCTTTCCATCGAGGCCACTGGGTAAGCACAGTAGTCGGCTGCGTAGTAAGCACTGGCTCGGTGGTTACCTGAGGCGCCAACGCCACCAAAAGGAGCCGCCGAACTTGCGCCAGTGATAGGCTTGTTCCAGTTAACAATACCGGCTCGAATATCGTCTAAAAACTGCTGGTAGCGTTGTTCAGAATTCGACAATAAACCAGCCGATAAACCATAACGGCTGTTGTTAGCAATGGTGATGGCTTGCTCAAAACTGTCGTAGCGGTATACAGAAAGCAATGGACCAAAATACTCAGTATCTGGAATATCGTGAGCGTCGGTTAAATCAATAATGCCTGGTGAAAGTAATGCAGTGCCATCTTCAAGTGAGGTCATTTCTAATAAAGAAATGCCGCCCTTATCGATCAGCGCTTGCTGAGCGTCGAGCAAATTTTTTGCAGCAGCAGTGGAAATTACCGAGCCCATGTAGGGTTGTGGTTCGGCATCGAAACGACCGACGGTTAATTTTAAGCTGGCATCAATCAGCTTTTCTAAAAATTCATCGCCCTGTGGGCCATTTGGAATCAGCAATCTTCGGGCGCAGGTGCAGCGTTGACCCGCAGAGATGAACGCCGAAAATAATACATGGTGCAAAGCGGCCTTTTCATCGATGTCGTTATCAACAATCAGGGCGTTATTTCCGCCCATTTCTAACGCTAAAATTTTACCGGTGTCGCCAGCAAACTGCCGATGAATAAGTTCACCAGTATTGGATGAGCCGGTAAAAAATAGGCCGTCGATCTGTGCATGGTTTGCTAACGCAATGCCGGTTTTGGCTTCGCCCTGTACTAGGTTGATGACGCCGTCAGGCAAGCCAGCCTGTTGCCACAGCTGAATGGTTTGCTCGGCCATTTTTGGGGTTTGTTCGCTCGGCTTAAAGACAATGCAATTGCCCGCAATCAGTGCCGGAACGATATGACCATTAGGCAGGTGGCCAGGAAAGTTATAAGGCCCAAATACAGCAACAACACCGTGCGGCCGGTGGCGTAATACAGCTTTGCCGTCGGCCAAATCACTTTCTTTGCTGCCGGTACGCTCGTGATAAGCCCGAATAGAAATATCGATCTTGCCGATCATAGCAGCAATTTCGGTGCGTGATTCCCAAAGCGGTTTGCCGGTTTCGCTGCCAATGGTAAAGGCCAGCTGTTCTTGGTTTTCTTTTAACAGAGCCGCAAAGCGCTGGCAGATTTCAATACGGCTTTGTAGGTCTGTTTTTTTCCAAGCAGAAAAGGCGTTACGTGCGGCCATAACAGCACGGTCAACATCTTGCTCATTAGCACTTGAGCCTTGCCAAACGCTTTGTTGGTTCACAGGGTTGCGTGATTCAAAGTGTTCGCCAGCGCCGACTTGCCACTGGCCATCAATAAAGAGTGATTGGGTCATCGTTATGCTCCTGTTGGCGTTAATGAGGGGTTAGGTCGTAAAGATACGACGCGGGCGCTGTCGCTTTCGGTAAGTTGTAGTAGTGTCGCCTGTTGCGGCGATAGCATCAGAGTGCCATCGACTAATGCCGATTGGCTGGCAAGCAGAACGCGGTAATCTTTAAACTGCCGATTACTCACCATGAGCAGTGCTTGCTTATTATTGAGGTCTGGTTCGGGTGCTTGTTCATCGATGACGACAGCTGTAATTTGGCTTTCGCGTACAGCGCGAATGTTTTTTACCTTGGCAGCAACGCTCGGACCGGCATCGAAAATATCGACGTAGTTATTGTATTCAAAGCCTTCCGATTTAAGCATGGCCAAAGCCGGTTCGGTTTGTGGGTGAACCTTGCCTATGGTTTGCTGTGCCGCGTCCGATAACATCGGTACATAAATTGGAAACTTCGGCATCAGCTCGGCAATAAAGACTTTATTACCTAAGCCGGTGAGATGGTCGGCATCAGAAAATTCCATATGGAAAAAATGCTTGCCCAAACTATCCCAAAAGGGCGAGCGACCGTTCTCGTCACTGTAGCCTCGCATCTCGGCGATAATCTGCTCACTGAACAGCTCACTGAATTCTGCCAAAAATAAATAGCGGCTGCGGCTAAGCAGTTGGCCGTTTTGGTTGTTGCGATAATCAGGAGTTAAAAACAGCGTCGCAATTTCGGAACTACTAGTAAGGTCGTTACTCAGATGCAGCGTTTGAGTAATTTTGTGAACACCAATCTCATGAGAAGCATGCACCGTTTTACCAACGTGGTAGTTGTACCAAATATCATTGTGACCAATGCTGGCTTCCAGTGCGCAGATACCTGCTACTTTTTCTTTGGCTGGATCAACCAGCGCAAACAGATAGGTGCGTTGCTGTTCTGCGACGGTTTCATTAAAAGAGGACAGTGCCGATTCCAGCTTGGCTTGCATCTTTGCTTTATCATCGGGCAGAGATGTAACACCAATGCCGGATAGCTTAGCGAGCTCATAAAGGTCGTCTAAGTCCTGTTGTTGAATAGGCCGAATGTACACGCGGCAATCCTCTTAGCAATTCGTTTGGTTAAACCTAATTTAGTTATAAAAATAAATTAGTTATAAAAATAAAAGTTAGACATAAAAAGTCAGTTTGGTATCGCAATAAATACAGTCATGCAATGTTTAAGTTAGAGTAATGAAAATGCCAATGAATCACCCTGCTCTACATTTAATGCTTCGGCAACTTCATGCGAAATACGCACCGAGTCGCCAATGCCTTCGACCAGCGTGCCGACAACACAACGGAAATCGTCGTGGCGATGATTGCTGATTAAATATTTCATGCCGTCGGCAACCTCCGAAGGGTAGGCCTTTTTAAAACGCATGTTGCGATAGGTTTGAGTAAACTTAACTTCGCATTTTAAAACTGGGCCGCCATCAAATGGGTCGATAAATTTTGACTGTTGAAAGCCTTCTTTATACAGCAGTTGGCAAATTCGATTTGCCGCCTGATGGCTGCGGCCAATATTTTCAGCCGCCTTGGGTGGCAGCAGTGGCACATAGATCGGGTGTTGAGGAATCAACTCGGACATAAAGGTTTTCGATTTTTTTGAGCAGTAGTAATCGACCGTTAAAAAATCGAGATCGATAAATTTCCTACCGACAGCGTCCCAGAACGGGCAGTCACCTTTGTCGTTAAAAATACCTTGGATCTCAACAATAATTTCTTGATGAAACTTACCGGCCTGGGTTGCCATAAACATCAATCGAGCGCGCGAAAGCAGATCAAAATACTCGCTGTCGTGTAATGCTGGGTCGATAGCAAAAGAGCGCATCAGTGTTTTGCCGGTCAGCTCATGCGATAAAAACAACACGGGAACTTTCGAGCTGATATTAAGTGCATGCGACGCATGTACTAGCTTGTCGAGTCGGTAATTGAAAAAAGGGTAACCGTTACCGGCTTCAGAGTCGATACCGGATGTGCCATGTAATTCACCGCTTTTCGTGTCTTCCATAACAAATAGATAAGAGGCTGGCTGCTCGTTATCGGCGGCGTTTAAAAACGCATCACTTGATTCACTGATGCGTTCACTGAGTTGGTCGCGATCTTTTGGTAGGGTGGTAACGCGCGCTTCAGTTTCTGACAATAGCCGTTCAATGCTGGTTAGGTCAGAAAAAATCGCCGGGCGAATAAGATACATAGTCACTCCTAAGCGCTCGCAGGTAAATGAGTACCGGTGCGAGGAAAAAGGGTTAAAGCATGAATGCGATTGCGTTTGCTTGTTGAATAACCGCAATCCTTATGGCTTAGCTCCAGCATAGAAGCTATTAAAAACCTCAGAGCACCTTTGTTGGTAAAACTCTCTGTATTTTAGGAACAAAGATTTTAAGCTGCCAAGACATTTAAGGTGTCAAGACATTGAAGTTACCAAGCCACATAGGTTTGGCGAGCCGGTTGGCCCGCCGTTAGGTTGTTTATTAGGAACCGCTGAGTTCACCGATTGCTTGCTCAAGCAGCGCTAAACCAGCATCGATGTCGGCGTCTGGGATAATTAACGATGGCGCAAATCGCAATACGTTAGGTCCAGCAACCAGCATTAATAAGCCTTTGTCTAATGCTGCCGCAAGCACATCTTTCGCGCGGCCTTGCCAGCCGTCAACCAGCTCAATACCGATCAGCAAGCCCTTGCCTCGAATCTCTTTAAAGATGCCGTACTTGGCGTTGATGCTGTCTAAGCTAGCTTTAAATCGTTCTGCTTTGGTTTGCACCGCGCTGAGTAATTCAGGCTTAGCAACTTCGTTAAGTAGCGCTAAACCAACCGCGCAGCCTAAAGGGTTGCCGCCGTAGGTTGAACCGTGGGTACCAAAGGCAAGGCTGGGTGCAACCTCATCGGTACAGAGCATTGCAGCAATTGGGAAGCCGCCGCCTAAACCTTTGGCAGAGGTTAAAATATCCGGTGTCACACCATAGTATTGGTAGGCATATAGATAGCCAGTACGACCAACACCGGTCTGAACCTCATCAAAAATCAATAACGCATCGTGCTGATCGCACAGTTCGCGCGCGCCCTGCAAAAATTCTTTTTCGGCTGGAGTAACGCCGCCTTCACCCTGAATCGGCTCGATAATCACCGCTGCGGTGTTATCAGAAATTTGCGCTTTCAATGCCGCTAAATCGTTGTAGGCAACGTGGCTGATGCCTGCTGGTGTTGGCTCAAAACCTTCTTTGTATTTGGCTTGGCCGCCAGCAGAAACAGTAAACAATGTACGACCGTGGAACGAACCGTAAGTCGAAATAATCTCGTGTTTCTGTTCACCGGCTTTTAAGTAAGCGTGGCGACGCGCAAGCTTTAATGCCGCTTCGTTGGCTTCGCCGCCAGAGTTGGCAAAAAAGACTTTATCGGCAAAGGTCAGCTCAACCAGTTTGGTTGCCAAGGCAAGAGCCGGTTCATTGGTCATAACATTGGATAAATGCCAAAGCTTTTCGCCCTGTTCTTTTAAAGCGCCAACTAATGCAGGGTGAGCATGACCCAATGCCGTTACCGCAATGCCCGCAGCAAAGTCGATGTATTCGCGGCCTGCCTGATCCCAAACCCGTGAGCCTTCACCCTTAACAGGGATGATTTTTCCTGGTGCATAGTTTGGCACCATGACTTTATCGAATTGTTCGCGGTTTAGATCAGACATCTGTTTTCTCTCATTAGTCATATCAAAAGGACAAACCCGCCAATACTGTTAGCGAGTAGCTTCCTATAGTAGGGCAACTGATTATCCATTGCTTATTTTATTGCGACAAGGTTTTACAGCTAATTGTAGCTTTGCTTCGTTGTTAGTTGAGATCACGATAAACGCCACCCAGTTGTGGAGAAGTTTTACCGTAAATTAATTTGGCCAGTACGATAAAGAGTTCGCCAGTCGCAATCGAGTCAGAAAGTGCGTTATGCGCGAGGTAGGGTGGTAAACCATGACGTTCGCGAACAGAGGCCAGCTGATAATCGCCGGTACCGGAATCGGAACGGTTGCGAATTAACGACTTTTCCAGAATAAGGGTGTCGAGCCAAATCAGCGGTAAGGAGTCGATGTTGTAACGGCGCTTAACGTAGGCATCGATAAAGTTTTTTTCTACGATGGCACCATGCACAACTAAAACTTTGCCTTTCATGGCGCGGAATAGCTCTTCCATTGCCACCTCGAATGGCATTCCGTCGGTGAGCATTTCCGGCACAATGTGGTTGATAACCGCAGCTTCTGGTTTGACGTGTTTTTCTGCCTGAACGTAAGTGTGAACCGAACTGCTGATATCAACCAATAGGTTATTAATGTTGAGATAGCCGACACTTAAAATTCGATCCTTTTCTGGATCTAAGCCGGTGGTTTCCAGATCGAAAACCAAAAACTCCAAATCTTTTAATTTGCTTTCTGGTGTCGGCAAAGGATCTTCAAGCAGCTCGGCAATAACACTGGGTAGGTTTTCTTGCTCGATTAGCGTTTGGCGTTTTTTTTCTAAGTGGCTAATAGGGCTGAAGCGAGTTAAAAAGTTTTTCACTTATTAGGCCTCACCGAATCTCAATTTGGCCGCGTCCTGCAGATTACCAATAATACGGAAGGCATCCTTAAGGTGGGTACGCTCAAAGCTGCCAAAAGAGTCTGGCGCGATGTGGTTGTTTGGCTCTTCACCCTTTTTAAGTGCTTCCAGTTGATGGCGAAAGCGCAGCTGACAAATAAAGCGATAGGCACCGAGAATATTTTTCATGGCGTCCTCGCTGAGTACCTTTTTCTTATAGGCATAGCGGAAGCGCTCTTCGGTATTGGTGGAGGTACAGCCAACCGATAAACCATAAATACGCGCCAAATCAACGATCAGAGTGATGGCGTATTTTTTAATGTTGAGCGTGTTGCTGTTCTGGCCGCCTTTTTCTAAAACTAAGCTATTAAAAATCCCCAGCGGTGGGTGTACCGAGGTGGCATCGTTGACCAGCGTGGTTAAGAAGTTTCGGTTTTGGCTGATCAGTTTATAAAGGTGTTCTTGCAGTTTATCGGCAAAGATTTTATCGCCGTAAATGCAGCGTGTTTCTAGGAAGACGCTGGTGTTAAGTAGCGTTTCGTGGTCTGGCGTGGTGATCCACTTGCGGTAATAGTCTTTCCAAACGTGAAGCTTTTGTGCCCATTTAGGGTTGGAAGCCATGAAGTGCCCAGGGCACAAAATGAAGCCGCATTTGGCAAGTGACTCGCAGACAAAGGTGGCCATCAACTTAAAGTACGCCATGTCTTCAACGGTTGCCGAATCATCGACGATTAGCGCACTGTCTTGGTCGGACGTTATGTGTATCTCGTTGCGTGCATGCGAGCCAGCAACAATCCAAGCGAATTTGCATGGCGCAGGGCCAAAGGTTTCTTCAGCTAATTGAATCAGTCGTTTGTTAAAGGCGTCGTAGATCATCGCCATGACTTGGCCGACAATTTCCGAACGAACCTTGCCTTCAACCAGCGCCTCAAAAATAGCCTGTCGCTCTTGGGTGAGTCCGGCTAAACCTTCAACTGTGTTGGTGCGCTTAATCGTGTCGATTAAGAAGATCGCCTGTACACGGTTTTTTTGTACCAGATGCGAAGTCGTTAGCAAGCCATGAACCTTGTGACCACTGACCACCGGTAAGCTGCGAATGTTGTTTTGCATCATCAGTGATGCAGCCGTGAGAACTAAGTCGTTTGGGCCAACGGTGATTGGGTGCTTGGTCATCACTTCGCTGATCGGTCGGTCTGGGCTGACGCCATCGGCAACCACTCGTTTGGTCATGTCTCTATCGGTAATAATGCCGACGATGCGACCCTTTTGTTTTACCACCGCGGTTGAGGTTCGCAGCACGTAACGCATTTCTTGCGCAACCTGCTGGATAGTCATATCCGACGTGACAATCGCCGGTGAGCTGGTGGTGACTTCGGATACTTTTTTAACAAAAAGGCCTTTTTCGTTATCTGACCAAACCACGTTTAGTGCGCTTTGTAATCGGATCTGCGCTTGCGAGGCAAAGTACTCAGAATACTCAGGGTGCTCTGCTAAGAGCTTTTGTAAGTCTTCATGCGGCACTAAATAAAGCAGTGTCGATTCAGCGGCAATAGCAATGTAATCGTCTTCGCCATCGGCTTTGGCTTCTAAAAAGGTGAAGCCAAATAAGTCCTGTGGCCCAAGCTTGGCGCGCAGTACGCCATTGGGTTTGCGCTGTTCCATCACGCCGGTGCGAATAATGTACAGATAGCGTTTAGGGTCTTCAGGGTTAAAGGTGATCTGTTCGCCGCGTGCCAGATAGCTGATACGCACGCTGCCAGCGATTTGCTTTTGCAATTCCGCGGGCAATTTGTCGAACGGATCTATTTGCGAGATAAATTCAAGAATATTTGGCAGTAACGATTGGACCATAACAGTAACCCAGTGAAGTAAACCCAAGCAGGCAGTAGATTGAATATCATACTCGCTATCCTATGACGATTATAGCGGAGCGTCACCCGCTATGGATCAATCATTGTCGCGCTCTAACAGCCTGCTGATATCGATCAGTTAAGATTCTAGTTGATCGTCCGATTCACAGCAGACATACAGCTCACCATCATAGAGGCCTTGAATGGTCAGTTTTTGGCTGCCCAGTGAGCGCATGTAGTCAATGTGTGCCTGTTCAATGCGCTGCCCCGGGATGATCAGGGGAATGCCCGGAGGATACGGCGTTACAAGGCCCGCGGCGATTCGCCCAACACTGTCCTGCCAAGCAATAGATTCACGGCGACTAAAGAACGCTGTGGCAGGCAGCGTAACCAGATTGATTGGCGGGATATCTGCTGGCAGTGCCGCGCGCTGCTTGCTTCGATTAAGGCTGACCTTGCCTTCGTCGAGCTTTTTCAAGGCGTTGTACAGCCGTACAATTTTAGAACGCATACCGCCTAAGGTGAGCAATACTAACAGCGTACTGTGAGTGAATTTTTCAATTTCCAAGCCGACTTCATCCATTAAGAATCGGTGAATCTCTTGGTTCGAGTATTCCAGTGCAGAAACGTCGATTAATATTTTTAGTGGGTCGTGGCCCATGTTGTCGTCTTTGAAGTGGGCAAAAATATTGGCGAAGTCTTCGGCTTCTAAAATGCGCAATCGTTTAAACTTAGCAACCTGAGCTTTAAGTTCACGCACGTTATTGAGTAGCTCGTTGAGAATTTTATAGCCTTCCATTTCTAGCTGTTGGCGGCAGACATCCAGCGACGCAATAAGCTGATATTTAGGCGAGGTGCTGGTGTGAATGCTGTAAATCTCTTTAAAGAAGTCTTGGTCGAAATCGGGGTCGTTAACATGAATAAACGACGCCTGAGAAAAAGCAGACACTACCTTGTGCGCTGAGTGGGTGACGTAATCGGCACCGGCGGCAATGGCCGAATAGGCACGGAACTCTGGATGAAACAGTGAGTAAGCAAACCAGGCTTCATCGATAAAGACTTTCATGCCGTGCTGGTGGCCGAGTTCGACCACTTGTTTTAAGTCGGTCAGCAAACCGTCGTAGGTACAGCCGGTTAACACAATTAGTTTGGCATCTGGGTTTGCTTCGATCATTTCTTTCAGCTGTGAGAGCCGCGGCGGTGAAAAGATACCGTAGTCGGGATTAAACACACTGTCTAAATAGAGCGGCATAGCGCGGGCTTGAACCATGCCGTAATGCACTGACTTGTGACAGTTGCGATCGGCAATCACCTTGTCGCCTTCACGTAACAGGGTTTGCAAAATAATCTTGTTCGATGTCGATGAGCCGTTGGTGACAAAGTAAGAACGGCGCACTTCAAAGGTGGTCGCTAAGGCTTCTTGAGCACGGCCGATGGCGTGAGTACCGTCCGACAATGAACCTAGTGAGTCGACACTGACCGATAAATCACTGACAAAAACATTGCGACCAAAGAAGCGATAAAAGTCATTAATATAGGGCGAGTTTCTAAAGCTAGCGCCACCGCTATGGCCGGGTGTATGCCAAGAGTCGTTTGCTTCAAGTACGTATTCTTTATAGGCGGTCCAAAAGTGGGTTTCGTTTCGGTCGTCAAAGTCGTTGATCAGATAACCTAAGATCGACTCTGGATCACTGATGATGTCATTGCGGTAAAAGAACGACTCCATACCGGTAACCTGATTAACAATATCCAAACCTTTGATCGCATCGCCTAATACATAAACGGGCAGCTCTGGGCGAATCGCTTTAATCGCTTCGATCACCAAGGCGTTATTGGCAAGGCTTTGCTCACCGGTTGCTGTTTCTGCTGGGCTCTCGTTAGCCTCGATTGCAGCATAGCGGCTGTTAATTTCGTGCGGCAGTACGGTGGTATCCCAACTGAAAATAACCGCCTGTATGTCGCCGTCGGTGTGGACATGTTGCAGCGCTTCACTAACTGTCGCTGACTCAACGACACTGATATCAAGATCTGGTCGCTCAAACGATTCGACAGTCGAGCGAATACTGTTTGCCAGCTGTTCGAGCAGTTCGACAGAGTCTTCGATAATTAAAATTTTGAGTAGTGGTAGCATAGCGCCCTCGATAGACGTAGTGGGTTAATATCGGTGATCGGATGAGCCGAGTCAGTCACCGATGGTTTTGTTAATAATATCCAAAAGCTGTTGATATGCCTAAGCCGAAGACTCGCTTTCTGCGACGCCTTTTACGGTGAGTTTTTTGTGCAAATAGGCCAGAGCCAAAAGCGATAAGCCGAGGCCCATAAAGGAGGCGACTCGCAATAAACCTTCAAGGCCTTTTAGGTCAATAATGAAGAGTTTAAAAATCACTAACGTCAGTAAACCCATGCCGCCCAAATAACACCAACGGCCATAACGTGGCGAACCCCAAAGAATGGTAATGATGGCTGCCAATAACCAGGCTGCTGAATAGCTGTAGAGTTCGCCTTGGATCATCGGCAAGGTTAAATCGATACTGCCTTGCCAAAGGTGACGAAGCTCAATGTTGACAAAAACAAAGCTGCTGAGAGCAAATAATGCAGCGCTGTAACGACGCCATTCTGGTCGGTAATATTTCAACGCAACCAATGACAAGGCAACAGGGCCAGCAAAACCGAGCAGTAAAATATTAAAGACAGGCCGTGAATCTATCGCGGAGACTAACCAATCGTTCGACAGCAACAGGCTAAACAGAATGACAGCGTAGCTGAGCAAACTGGCTGCTAATAATGCAAAACCATAGAGCTGATAAATTTTTCTGAGCCGCGTAGTGAACTGGCTGCGGTAATCGTAAACCATCGCCATCGCACCAAATAAACAAAGGTTGAGCGTCGCTTCAATGGCACTAAAGCTCACTGCGTAGGCATCGCCCTGATAAATAAAGTAGCGGCTCATAATCCAAAGCGTTAATACCAATAGATGCATGGTGACACCTTCGATCCAAGCTTTGATCTCACTGTATTGGCTCAATAAACGGCTACCAAAGGCAGCAGCAATGGTGCTTCCGGCATAGCTGATAACCAACCAAGTAAAGCTTGGCGATTCATCTAACCAGTTAAGAAGCGTTAACCGAAACAGCACGATAAAGGCAGTAATCTTTAATAACCAATGCAATGAAGGCAGCTCAAAGCGTTTTATAACCCAAGCGATTGAGGCAATTTGCAGCGCCAGCGCAAAGGTGAAACTGGCCTGATTAAAGTAGATAAAGGCGGCGAGGCTGTAAGCTAAATGGCCGCCAATAAATAACCAAACCGCCAGCGGTTTATGAACTGTGTTGTGTACTACTTTATTGGCCAGCAGCAAGTACGCCATGCCAATCATTAATGAGATCAGCGCCCAAGGAGCATTGCTCGCTGCCGTTGCAAAGTAGGCCAAGGTTAGCAGCAGTAGAGGTGCGCTGGTTAATAAGGCTGCGCCAACAAACGGCAAGCGTTGTTGTTTGTAGTTCCACCAAGCAGACAAACACAACAGGCAGGCCATACCAGACCAAGCAAGCCACCATGCATAGGCAGGAACAAAAAAGTCATTCATATAGGATGGCTCTACTAGCCTATCTATGATGATTGGGTAGGCCGCGATCGTTAGGTGTAGCAGTAATACAAGCCAGGGTAATGGCGTAAAATCTTCACGCCAGCGGCTGGCTGGAGCAATGACCGCTAGCAGTGCAAGCATCGCCAAAATATTGATGCTTGGTTGTTCGGTGACGGCAAATGTTATGGCGTTTGCCATGATTAATAGAATAAAGCTGAGCAGCGTTGATTTGCGTATCGACCAGTCACGGCGGCTTTCTTTGGCGTAAGCTACGAAGCTTGTTACTGAAAGTTGTGGCAACGGATATTGAAAGCGTTGTTGTAGCAGCCAGTCTCGATTTGGAATCGCCAGCATGCCATAACCAATAACCGCTAGATACAAAGCAGAATATAAAATCAGTGACTCAGAACTGAGGCTAACAAGCCACCACAATAATGCTCCTGCCAAGGTGCCAAACCAAAGCCAATGGTGGTAAACGTAACGCAACACGCCAAGGGCACTAAAGCTGACTAACGCACTGTAAACGAGTAACACCAAATTAGGTTCGCTGTTTGAGCCAATTAATGCCGGCACAAGGTAAGCACCTAAAATACCGATGGCGCTCAAAGCCGAACCATAAAATAACGATAACCACATGGTGGCGCAGGCAACCAAAGCCAGCAATACAAAGCCAAGGTTGACGGAGAACAAATCATAAAGATGAAAGCCAGCTAGCAGGCCAGCATAAATGGTGGTGCTGCCTGCACCAGCAAGCGTTGCAAAGGAGGCGTGTTTAACACCGGTTTTGCGAACCAAAAAGTAGGCCGCACCGTGGAAGGCAAAGCCGGTAAGGATCGCCACGGTGATGCGTCCAGCCGGAGAAAGAATGTCGTTTTCAATAGAGTGGCGAACCAAAAAGATACCGGAGATCGCAATACAGAAGCCGCCTAACCAAACCATCCAGTTTTCTTTCATGTGCTCTGTCAGCTTGGTTAGCCAAGCTGGTTGAGCGACAGCTTCGGCTTGAGTTGCATCTTCGGCGTGAACTGGCGGTTCAGGTTGAACTGTCGCCGCTGCCGTGTCTTGCTGAACGCTTTCGCTGTCATCATCATTAACGCTTTCTTCAACAGAATTGAACTCAAGCTCAGTAGATGAATCTTGGTTGGCAGCCGCAGCGTTGTCGACGTTAATATCGCGGCTAGCCTTATCGGTAATTTTTTGCTCTGCGGCGCTGACATGGGATGAATCTGCCTGCGCTTTGGCTTGGTCGTCTAACCTAGCTTCGCTTAAGTCTGAGCTTTTCTCTGCCGATGCTTGGTCAGAGGCCTGCTGCACAGTCGCCAACAGCGTTTCTATTTGCTGCTGTTGCTGGCTTTGTCGAGTTTCAAGACGATAGAGTAAGTTTTGGACGCTGGATACTTTGCTGGTAATGACACAAAGCAAGATAAACGGAATAACCCCGATGATGAGTATTAATGTAAAAACGGCTTCCATCTATATTCCTTGAAAAAGTAATAACCAGTTGATGACGGACTTACAGTAAGCTGCTTTGTTACAAACAAAGCAACAAAGCACTCAGACGCAATAGTTTCTCGATCTTAGCATAGCTTTACTGAGCTCGACTAAAATGTGAGCTTGGTTAAAATTTTAACCAATGGCTTAGTCTAAATTTTCCATAATCGCTTTGACGGCGTGATAGGTCTGTTCGACCGCGAGGCTAAATGAGTCGTGCTTTGTAATCGAGTCTTGTGGGGCAACGTCGGGTTCGTAGACGTAGTTGCTGGCAGTTCTGATGGCGATAACCTTTTCAAAGTGGCATCGCTTAGCATCGGCTAAACGCATGCAAGCGGTAAGTATGCCAGAGTTCTCCATATCGCTAATGCAAAAATCCCCTTCGTTTTTGGTCTTCGGAGTTGAATCTGCGCACCATTGATTTGTCCAATGTTCTGCCCATTGCGCTAAGCGTTTGCCGTGCCAGTAGGCGTCCATTGAGAGGCCATCACCGACGATGCAATCAACGTTGCTGTGTGTGCAAATAATCTGTTGGCATTTATTAACTAGCGGTTGGTTAAGCGTGAATCGTTCGGTGCCGGTCAGCCAAGGAAGTTTTTCTTTATAAAATGTTTTTTCCTCGCTGCATTCGCGTGGGTCAATCTCAAAGCACAGACCATTGATGACATGTCGTAAACACACCACCGTTCCTAATCTGCCTTTACTCGGCATCAGTCCGCCAATACCAGCAATAATGATGTAACAGTCTGTTAGGTCAACCAGATGCGAAAGCCCGATTGCCATCATCGATGCAGAGGCATTGGCAATGCCCATGCCGGTGGTGATTAAGCCAATACCCTGAGAGTTATAATAAAGCGGAGAGAAGGCACCAGCAATCGGCAGTTGCTGAGTCAGCGCTTCTTTGCTTTTAAAGAGTTCATCTTCACCGGTAAACTCTGGAATATCGTCACTGCTATAGGCTGTGACAATCAAAAATTTTAATGCTATCGGTTGCATGTTTTTTCCTGTTTACCAAGCGCTAATCAACCCAATTAGGTATTTAACTAGTCGCAGATTATTTCGTTAATAATATCCAAGAAGCGTTGGTTACCGATACTGTTCGCCAGTGGAATGCAGTTCATACACATAAAGTGTACGAGGCTTTGGTCTTTCTTTTTATTCCAAAGATGAGCAATCCAATTCCATAAAATACCGTCGATATTATGGATGGCTGCAAAATAGGCTTGCTTGTCCGTTGACAGTTCTTCTAAAAGTTTAAGCACCTTTTTAAATTCTAAAAAACTACTAGCGCTGCCTTTAAGCGTTTTATCTTCTAGCTGACTGTTAATGTTGCGCGTCAGGTAAAGCAAACTCTTGTAGGTTCGATCGATCTGTTCGTAATCTTGCTCGCTTTGCTGTGGTTGGCTTGCGCTGTCTTGGGTTTTTTTTATCAGCAACCGCTGTACGCTTTGCTGAATAGAGTCCCAACTGGTTTGTGTATCCCAACTGCCGAGCTGTTCGGCACGCTGTTGCCATTGCAATTTTTGTTGCTCAGAAAATAACGCGCTAGTTAATTTTTCATTCTGTTGCTGTGTCAGGCTGTTGGCTGTAATCAGGCTGTGCAGGCTAATATCATCGCTAGGCGTTTGTGTTGTATTGAGTGATTTACGGTATTGCGCAGGCAGTCTGCGCAGTGCCGGTTCTGTTAAGCAGAACAGCCAATAATAAAAACATTTAAAGCGAATGGCCGAGCCTGCTTCTTTTTTAACCCGCGCCAAGTAAAAATATTTTACGTAACGCGCCAGTCGATTCTTGGCTCTGCCATCCCATTGGCAGGCGATGCTGTACAGTTCGTCCCAGTCTGAGTCTGCCAATGCTGCGACAATGGCGCATTTAAATGCATAACGACTGATAGCTTTCGGAATAGAGCGCGAGCCCAAACCTGAGAGTTTTTTTAATTCGCTAGCCAAATGGTCGAAATCATCTGGGTGGCTGAGTTGGCTTTCAATCAGCGTATATAAAATAATATCGCCGGAGTAGATGGCAGTTTTGTGATTGACAAACTGCTCTCGTAGCCACTGTAGCTGCTGTTTTTTTTGTTCAGAGTTTTTGAGCTTTCGTACCGCGATAAAACCAAAAAATAACCCAGCGGCGTGTGGGTTACGTTTATATCTAATAAGGCTTTTACAGCCTAAACGATAACTTAGCGACACCATTGCGGCATTGGCGCTGATCTTGGCTAGAGTCGACGGTGACGCGGCAAAGATAAACAGCGGTAAGCTTAAATAAAGCGGTAACACCAACGGTATTCTGAATACCGAAAAAACAATAAACAACAGCGCCCAATAGCCGACTGCAGCTAAAAGCTGGGTTAACTTTAAATGGCTGGTGGCAGAAATATCGCTGTCGATCCTGCTCGATTTTATGTCGCCAAACATAAAAAATAAAAACACCAAGATCAGTAGCACTATGCCCATAAAAGCACCTTGAGTTTACGTGCCAGCTGAATGAGATTGGGTTGTCTTTTTTCAGTGCTTGGCAGGGTGCTGTCAGAATTTTTTTGCGCTTCTTGGCTGTTGTTTTCTGTTTCGCTTTCGCTTAGATACCAGAACTCGGCCAACAGGCGCGAGTTGGGTTCTTGCAGTGCGGCCTTGGCTTCGCGGATTTCAAAACTGTCGCGGTTAAAGTCACCAAAGGGCGTTGTATAGCGCTCGGCATTGGGCACTTTAAATTGAATTTTTGCTTCTATTTCGCGCGCGGCCTTTTCGATATCGCTGTTACTGGCACTGGGTTCTAAACCTAACAACCAAAATGGCCACGCCAAGTAACGTTGTTTATCAATAGATTCCAGATTCATGGCTGCCTGGCTGACCTAAGTTTTTGTACTGTTGTGGAATGCAGCTAAACAACGCCGAAGTTAGTTTTTCTAACTCGCTGTAGTCTTTGTTGGCAATGGCTTCACGGCCCTGTTTAATGATCGCATCACTGCGTTTTGGGTCTGTTGAAGCGTGCGCAAACGAAGCCCAATGTTCAAACGGGCCACACCAAAATGCCGGATTATTTTTGCGCGCCGAGTAATTTAGCTGTTGTAAGCGTTCATGCAAACGTTCTAATTCGCCTTTGCGTTTATTACGAAAGGCAGACGCCATATGTTCGTTGCAGTCGGCTAAAATTTGCTTCTCGGTTTCATTGCCCCACTGCGCTACGCTGCTCGAAGTGTAGTAATAAAGCTGTTCAACTTCGTGGATTAGGTCGATTAAATCATCTTGCGATTCTATCGATTCGAAGGTCGCTTCAATGTCGACCAAAATGCGCGCAATACGATGGCAGCTATCGTCATCGGTATTGTTGTCATCCAATTCTGCAAGAATTGGTTGAATCTGTTCTACTAACGGATTCAGCTGGGCAATGGTTTTGTCTTGCCGTTCACTGAACGCCAACTTTATGCGTTGTGATAATTTATTATTCAGGCTGTGCGCCGAGGCGCGCAAGTTTGCCAACGATGAGGTTTCCATCATCAGGTTGGCAACCCCTTCAATGATGATGCCTTGATCGACAATTAACGCCTGTGCTTTTAAGTCGCCGCCACGGTCGACTTCGATAGTAATTTCAATTGCCGAGCCAACAGGTAAGGTCTTTTTCAGCTGCGCCGCCTCGATGTTTAGGCTACCAACCTTGCGGCAAAATCGAGATTGCTTACGCTCGCCCTGCACGATAGGAATGGTCATGACTTCGTTTGAACCGGGCTCTAACGGACTGACGGTCGATTGCATAAAGGTGCGCTTGGCAGGTAATGGCGTGCCGCGTTCAATAAATGAGCGGGCGTTGCCATCGGCCAGTGCCACACTGATGGTTCTGGCCAGCGGCGGATCAGACATATTAAGGCCATGCACAATGTTGATGCTTGAATAGCGAACCTCAAGCGGCTGTTTGTTAGCATCGAATCCGTGCAAGTTAAAACGGTTATTGTCACCAGCGGTAATCGCCAGTTCGGTCATGAAAAGGTTATCGTCAACGGCAATAAAGTCACTGTTAAAGTGACCGCGCTGGTCGCTGATTTTAACAAAGGCGAGCGCTAAATCTGGATCGACAACGCGGCCTAAAATCATCGGGTTCAACTCTGAGCATACGCTTGGGTATTGCAGCCAAAGCTGATTGCTTAAAGGGGCATTGGCGCTTTCGTCTTGGCTGCTTTCGCAACCTAAATTGATCGTGGCTGCATACAGTGCCGCGCCTTTAGAAACCAGCGCCATCGGGTCGCCATTGCCTTCGGCTAACGGCGCTAATTGTTCTGTGACTGCCTGTTGAATGATCGGCATGTTTGCCGGGCCGCCGACCAAGACAACACGGGCGAGTTTGTCTTTTTCGAGGCCGTGTTTTTGCAATAGCCGCAAACAGATATCGATAGAGCGTTGAATCAGCGGAACGCACAGTTCGCTCAGTTGGTTGCGATTGAATGCGATATCGTATTCGTAGTGCTCACCCTGATAGTCAAAGTCGAGTTCAAGCACACTGTGTTCGGTATTGGATAGGCGAATTTTTGTTGCTTCTGCGACGTCTTCAAAGTGTCGTTGAATGCTACTGATCTGTGCATCATGCTGGTCGATTTTGAGTGAGTGCTGCTGTTCGAGCTGCTGAAAAATCCACTGCACGATTTTACGGTCTATATCACGGCCACCTAAAAAGTTATCACCGTCGTGACCGACCACCCTTAATAAGCCATCGCGCGTTTCTAATAACGAAACATCGAAGGTGCCGCCGCCTAAGTCATACACCAGCCAGGCTTGGCCTGCGTGATCTTGGCTCCAGCCTGCGGCTAAACCAGAGGCTACAGGCTCAGGTAACAGCTCAACCTGCTCAAAGCCTGCTAAACGTGCCGCTTCGGCGGTGGCTTTACTTTGCGGGATTTCAAATAACGCCGGTACCGTAATGACTGCCTTGTTGATATCGCCACCGAGCTGTTCGCAAGTGATGGCTTTTAAGTATTTCAGCACTTCGGCTGAAAGCTCTTCGGCTTGCCACTGTTTGCCACGGCAGTCTGCTGAGCTGAGGCTTTGAGTGCCGAGCAGCCGTTTAAATTCTTTAAAGGTGTTTTTAGGATCGCTGTACAGGTGCTTTTTGGCTTTTTCGCCAACACTGATGCCAGTTTCAGTAACGCGCACTACAGAAGGGTTATTGACTTCGCCGCGGCTATTTAAGATCGGTTTAACTTCACCTGCTTCAAAATAAGAAACCGCAGAATTGGACGTGCCTAAATCAATGCCGATGTATCGTGTCGTGGTGTTCATAATGTCGTCGTATCATCCTAAATAAACGCTGGCTTGCGCACTGGGTGCGCTGCTTTTATGGATTTTTCCGCGTTAGAATATCGATTGACTTGGATCGGTTCAATGAGCAAAGCAGCGCTGGCTAATAGGCTTCATTGCTAAAGCGCTTAAGGTTTATCGCTAAAGCGCTAAGGCAATATCCGAACTTCTCGTTGCGGGAACGGGAATTCAAAGCCATGCTCGTTCATTAACTTCCAAATGCTATAGAGGATATCGGCACTGACGCGGTTTTCTCCATCGTCAACGGCATTCATCCAAAATTCCACCAGTAAGTCGATACCGTTATCACCAAAGCCTTTGATCTCGATATCCGGCTGTTCAGCGATTGAATATTGTGGCCCAGAAAGCACCTGCGGGTTGGCCTTTAGGCTGTCGATAACCAGCGGGAATAGCGCATCTAAATCGGTTTTGTAGGCAACACTGAAACTCAGGCTGTAGCGTTGTTGGGTGTTTTTGTGCGTCCAGTTAGTAAAGGTTTGCGAGAAGAACACATCATTGGGCACCACGATGTCTTTGCCATCAAAGGTTTCTAATGTGATCGAACGCAGGTTTAGTTCGCGAATAATGCCGCTTTGACCGCTTTCTAGCTCAATGTAATCACCTATCGATAAAGAGCGGTCCATGAGGATGATCAAGCCAGAAACAAAGTTAGAGGCAATCGATTGCAGGCCAAAACCCAAACCGACACCTAAAGCACCACCAAAGACTGCCAGCGTGGTTAGGTTGACGCCAACGACATTAAGCAGCAATACAATCAGTAGAGTAATAAAGCCGACTTCAAATAGCTTGGCGATAATTTCTCGTGTGCTCGAATCCAGGTGCTGTTGTTTGCGAATGTTCTGCTTTACCACTCGGTTCGACTCGCGGCCAAACCAGAACAGAATGCCGCCGATGTAAGCCAGCTTAACCACATCGAACAGGCTGATATTAATGCCACCAATGCTGAGTCGATAGTTATCTAAACTGTGAGTGATTGGGTCTAACAGGTCGAAAAAGTTCAGCGCGATAATTGGTGTAATGGAGTAAAGCAGCAAGCGGCCGATTTTTTTTGATGGAAATAAATACAGCGCCAAGTTCATCACCGCGAGCAAAAAGGCGATCGATTGAACGGCGATAACAATACGCTGACGCACCAGCGTGGCAAGGTATTGTTCGCTGAGCATAGCAAGGCTTAACACCCACAGCATAAGCAACAGGGTGAGTTGAATGCGTCGGTTTTCAATTAACGAACCGCTCTTAAAGGCCGGTTTTAGCAGCGCAATAAGTAGGCTGCAAAGCAATAGCGATGCAGCAAAGCTAATCGCCAACCAAGCCACAGGATGCACTAGATTAAAAGGCCCCGAGCTGGGTTCAAAGTTGATCAACCAACTTAACATGAGACGGCTCCTTGCTCTTCCAGTTGTTGCTCAGACAGAGAGATAAACTGCTGAATCTGTTTTTCGTATTTGTTTTCGTTGTGGTAACAAGCAAACAGTCGGCGCGATATTTTCGGTGCGTCTTCGATAAGATGCAGGCGCTGGCCCAGCTGGTCAGCGATAAGCTCAAATGGCAAGTAGGCGCAGCCTTCATGAGCTTGCAGAAAATTCATCGCAATGCGCGAAAGCGAGGTGTGCATCATCACCGGTACGTCGGCAAAGTTTTTAGCAAACTGAATGTTAAAGGTCGTGCCCCAGTCAACGGCGACATATTGCTGCAATGCATCGTCGGCGTTATCGCCCAGCTTTGGTGTGGCGACTAATACCAGATCGATCTCTTGTACCGCGAGTGAGCGAATGTCGGAATGTTTAGCGCTTTCATATAAGTAGGCGACATCTAATGTGCGGTCGAGCAATCGGCGCACCAAGACATCTTGCGGGTGCGCTTCGGCACGCCAAACAATACCCTGTTGGTCGTGATAACTTTTATTTAATGAGTCCTGTAAAAACAAATCCCATAGGCCTGCAATAGCACCAACGCCAAGCATGATGTCGTTGTTGCGATCAAGAGACACCTCCTGCTTTGCTCGCGCCCAAGCAATGACAATGGCTTGGGCGTGCGGTACCAGCCTGCGGCCAGTTTCGGTCAGCTGCAAGTTGTTGCGGTAGCGGGTGAATACCGGACTGCCGACAATGTTTTCCAGCTGCTTAATACGAGCGCTGACAGCGGCCTGTGTTAAAAACAGGTTTTCCGCTGCGCGACCAAAGTGCCGAGTTTGTTGCACCTCTAAAAAGGTTTTAAGTAAATCGATGTCCATTCAAATCTTCCAAAGCGAGCGCTACCTCGGGCTTGAGTTGCAGTGTGCGGGCATCATCGTAATTAGCGCGGTTGGCAAGAATACCAGTCGGGGTCATTAGGATGCCGATCACTGGGTCAAGGATAGGCTGTTCCTGCATTGGAATAAAGGCTAACTCATCACTTAAGCGCTGCGCGATGGCGGCATAGCTCAGTAGCAATTGAATGGTTGAATGCAGCTCGGCAACGCTGAGCAGCAAGTCAACATCACACTGATAGTCCGGGCTGCTTTGCAGCTGCGCTAACAGTTGCTGTTGCGATGCATTTAGCAGCGGCAAAATTGTGTTCAGTGCCGCGACATAGTCTGCATGAGTCGGCAGGCTGTTGGCGCTGTTTTGTTTGCGTTGCTTGAGCCGAAAATAATGGTATTCGTCGACCGCACTGCGCAGTGATTGCAGTGTTTCATCGAACGAAACGCCACAGACCCAAGCGGCTTGTCGGTTGTCTTGTTCGAAGCTGCCTTCGAATTGCCCGTCTGCCGAATAGATGGTCAGCTGCTTGTTTCGGTACTCGCCATGATAGAACAGGGTTTTGTCACTGTTGTTGACGATGGTGTGCATTGAATGGCCTCCAAGACTCAAATGCTGAGATCAGCAGAATGGCGCATACAGTACGGATTTTTAACGACGCCGCTAACAAGCTTTTTTTATGCTAACGACAAAAAAAATTTCGTCGACCTAACCGGGCTTTCAGTAGAAGATGCGCGCCAAAATTAACCCGGCTTTAGGAGTTTCGCCAATGCGCATCGCTATACTTTCTCGTAACGAAAATCTGTATTCCACTCGTCGTCTAAAAGAGGCTGGCGAAGCGCGTGGCCATGTGGTCGACGTTATCGATACCTTGCACTGTTATATGGACATTACTCGTTCACGGCCAACGGTTCGTTACCACGGTGAAGAGTTACCCTATTACGATGCGGTGATTCCTCGTATCGGCGCTTCCATTACTTTTTATGGCACCGCCGTGGTTCGGCAATTTGAAATGATGGGCACCTTTTGCGTTAACGAGTCGGTGGCTATTTCACGCTCACGCGATAAGTTGCGTTCGCTGCAATTGCTGTCGCGGCGTGATGTTGGTTTGCCGCGTACTGGTTTCGCCAGCAAACCCGACAACGTTAAAGACCTGATTAAAAATGTTGGCGGTGCGCCGTTGGTGATTAAGTTGCTCGAAGGTACGCAAGGCATCGGTGTGGTGTTGGCAGATACCAACAAAGCAGCCGAAAGTATTATCGAAGCCTTTATGGGCCTTAAAGCCAACATCTTGGTTCAGGAATACATTAAAGAAGCTAACGGTGCCGACATTCGCTGCTTTGTGGTCGGTGGCCGAGTTGTGGCTGCCATGAAGCGCCAAGCTGCGGCTGGTGAATTCCGCTCCAACTTGCACCGCGGTGGTCAGGCAGAGGTTGTGCGTTTGTCTAAAGAAGAGCGCGCAACCGCAGTTAAGGCCGCCAAGGTGTTGGGCCTGAATGTCTGTGGTGTGGATATTTTACAAGCCAACAGCGGCCCAGTGGTTATGGAAGTGAACTCATCACCGGGTTTAGAAGGCATTGAAGTCGCCACCGAAAAAGACATTGCCGGTTTGGTGTTTAAATTTATTGAAGAAAATGCCAAGCCAAATAACACCCGGACAAAAGGTAAGGGTTGAACATGAAAATAGCGGATTACGAATTTAAACCCGGCAGTCGCACCAGCGTTCAGCTGCCGGTGGTTAGCCTATACACCAATACCGAGGTGAACATGCCGGTGCATGTTATTCGCGCTAAAAAACCGGGCCCGGTGGTGTTGGTTTGCGCCGCGGTTCATGGCGATGAGTTAAATGGCATCGACATTGTGCGTCGGCTGATCCAAATGAAGTCGCTGCGTTTATCGCAAGGCAGTTTGATTTTGGTGCCCATGGTGAACGTTTATGGCGTGCTTAACCAAAGCCGTTATTTGCCCGATCGTCGCGACCTAAACCGTAGCTTTCCGGGCTCGGCCAAAGGCTCGTTTGCCGGTCGTGTTGCCGAGCAGTTTATGTCCGACATCGTCTCGTTGTGTGACTACGGCATCGATTTGCATACCGGCGCGATTCACCGCAGTAATCTGCCACAAATTCGCGCCAATCTGGACGATGAGCAGACCTTGAGCATTGCCCAGAGTTTTGGTGCGCCGGTATTGATTAACTCTGAGCTGCGCGATGGCTCATTGCGTCAAGCCGCAGGTGATATGGGCAGCCGCTTTTTGGTTTACGAAGCAGGCCAAGCTTTGCGCTTCGATGAGGTCTCTATTCGTGCTGGTGTTAAAGGCGTGTTAAATGTTTTGGCCGCTTTGGGCATGTATCGTCGTTCAAAGTCGAGGCGTGAGCGTACGCCCTTTATTGCCAACAGCAGTGCTTGGGTACGTTCGGGAGACAGCGGTATTGTCAGTCACATAGTGCAGTTGGGTGATCGCGTGCGAGCCGGAGATCTGTTGGCTGTCATCCGTAGTCCAATGGGTGAAGTGTTGGACGAAGTGCGCGCCAGTCGTGAAGGCATTGTTATTGGCAAGCAAAATATTCCGCTGACGCACGAAGGTGAAGCGATGTATCACGTTGCATTCTTTCAAGAAAATATAGCAGAGGTGGCTGGCGCGGTTGATTCAATGGCGCAAGAGCTCACTTCTTAATAGCAAGTATTAGAAAGTAGTAGCAAGATTCGATTGATCTGGAGGTAAAAAGATCGTGTCTATTTCTGGCTTTATGTTGCCGATTGCGGGCGTCGTTTTCGCATTGCTTAGCCGAGCGTCTTTACGGCGTTTGGTGAAAAGTTCTGCGATTAAAAAGGCGGTTAACGAGAAGCGGCTCTATTATGTATTACGCAGCATCGATGGCCTGTTTATCATCGGCTGTTTTATTGTTTTTCTGACCTATGCCGGTTTGGATGTTGATGACTTGGGCGTGTTTTTAGGCTCTATTATCGCGGTGCTGGGCGTGTCGCTGTTTGCTCAGTGGTCAATACTGAGCAACGCCACGGCGAGTATTTTAATCTTTTTCTTTTTCCCGTATCGGGTCGGCGATAGCATCACCATATTGGACTCAGAAAACAGTGTGCACGGCACAATAAAAGAGATTGCTTTGTTTCACGTTATCTTGTCGAGTGAAAACGGCAGTACCATTACCTTTCCCACCTCATTGATCTTTCAAAAGGCCGTGACGGTGAATGCAAAACATGGCTCGGAGGTTTAGATGGGCACAACAGAAAAACTGATTATTGGCACCATTGAAGAGTGTGCATTGCCCGAGCTGGGCATCGAAACCCTAACCGTTCGAGTCGACACAGGCGCGAAAACATCGTCGTTGCATGTTGATGAAATTCATCCATTTCATAAGGCGGGTAAGCCGTGGGTGCGTTTTAATATTCATCCGAATATTCATAACGTGACCGAAGTGATTGCCTGCGAAGCACCGATCTATGATATTCGGCGTATTAAAAGTTCTAACGGTGGTGTCGATGAACGCATCATCATTAAAACAACCTTTGGCATTGCCGATCAGCAATGGCCGATTCAGCTGTCGCTAACTGATCGCAGCGAAATGACCTACTTGATGTTATTTGGCCGGCAAGGCATGGGTGATCGAGTGTTAGTCGACCCTTCTAAGCGGTTTTTAATAAACCACCCTCAGGATTAACAAAACTGGCAGCCATTGGCTGCCAGCTTTTTTCCAATCAGAGCTTTTTGAATCGGAGTCCTTTGAATTACAGAGCCCTGTTTATAGCGTTTAGATCGCCACATTAGCTAGGTGGTGGTACAGCGGAATGCCCCAAATGACATTAAAGCTGAAGGTGATCGCGAGGCTAGCAACCAAGGCTTGCGCGACATTCGCTTGTGGCTGCGCCTGCTCAAAGACCGCCGGTACGGCAATGTACGAAGCACTGGCCGCCAATGTCATCAGTAGCGTTGCGCCACCAACACTCAAACCTAATAACAGTGACGTGCCCAGACCAATCATTGCCGCCAATATCGGCATGAAGATAGCAAAGCTAATCAGGAACAATGCATTGTTACCAAACTGGCCAAACTTGCCGCCAGCAATAGCGCCCATGTGAATTAGGTAAAGCGCGAGCATGACTGCAAATAGTGGTTGCAGCTGCTTGATCATCGGCTGTGCAATATCGCCATAGAGCGCGCCGATCACCAAACCAATCAGTAATAGTACTAAGCTTTGATGGCCAAAAATTGTTTTTAATGAGGTATGGGATTTTTTGCGGTTTAACCACCACAGCCCAACTAAAATAGACGGCAATTCGAGCAGCGCAACATACAGATTAAGCTCTGCTTCGTAGCTGATATTTTTGAGCTGTAAAAAACTGATCGCCACGGCAAAGGTCCCGACACTGACCGAACCGTAATGCGCCGCTAATGTAACGCGGTCAGCCTGATTCAGCGGGCTGAAAAATTTAATCACCAGCATGGCGACCAGCGTTAATACCACGCCGAGTAACACAACAATAAGGCTGTTGCCGATCAATCCTAAGGTGAATTCTGAGGTCAGCGCGAGGCCGCCTTTTAGGCCGATGGTTAATAACAGAATGTAGGTGAGCAGCTGATAGGTGGCTGGCTGGAAGCTTAGGTCTACGCCCAGTCTGCGAATAATTAAACTGGCTAAAAAGAACAGCGCGAGGATATCGGGTAAAAATGAACTCATGCTGCCGATCTCTTATTTTTAGTTGGCTGAAAAGAGCCTTGTTTGCGCGCTTGCCATACAACATAAAACGCCAAAGCGCCGAGTAGGGCAAAGTAATTGCTGACCATCATGCCGGTGCTCTGAGCAACGAGGGTTACCGCCAGTAAGGCCAGTAGGGTAAGCACGGAAAATAGAAACGTCATAATGACTCCTTAGTTAATAGTATTAACAGACTTTAAAAACGTTCTGGGTCGCCAGTAAATAACGCCTGCAGAGCAGGGCCGTCATTTAAGCTTTGCGACATATTACGGAGCCGGTTTATAATTAAAAATATATATAAACTATCAACAGTATAGATTTTAATTTATGAATAGATCGACTCATAAACCCAGTATGCGGCAATTGCAGTTGCTTAAAGCACTGGTCGAAACGCAGAGCATCTCTAAGGTTGCCGAACAGGAGTTTATCTCTCAGCCGTCGGTTTCTATTCAGCTAAAAAAGCTGGCGCAATTGGTTGGTACGCCGCTGTACCGAATAGAAGGCCGACAAGTGCAGATTACCGAAGCCGGTCAGGTGCTATACCGCTGCGCACAAGAGATCGATGCCAATATCGATAATATGTTTAGCGAGTTGGCTGCCTTGCAGGGCTTACAGGCCGGTACTTTGCGGCTAGCGGTGGTATCAACGGCGCAGTATTTTATGCCCATTGTGTTAGGGCCGTTTTACCAGCGTTATCCCAATATCGATGTGCAGCTGACCATTGCTAACCGCGAAACGGTAATCAGTCGGTTGCAGCAAAATAAAGATGATTTTTATCTGTTCAGCCATTGCCCAGAAGATTTAGACATCGTTAAAGAGCCCTTTATGGATAACTCGCTGATCGTTATTGCGCCGGAACAGCACGCTCTAACGCAGCAGTCGAAGATTGGTTTGACCGATTTGCAGCAACATCCTTTTGTGATGCGTGAGTCTGGTTCTGGCACGCGACGCAGTATTCAGCTGTTTTGCCAGCAGCACGATATTCACCTTGCCGAGCGCATGACAATTGAGACCAATGAGGCGATTAAACATGCGGTGGCGTCGGGTTTGGGCTTGGCGATTCTGAGTCGTCACACACTCGACTACACCAATATTTCTGGCTTTGTGCGTTTGGATGTTGAGCACTTTCCCATTGTTAGTGAATGGTACTTGGTGCATGCCCGGAAGCGGGCGTTATCGACACTGGCTAAAACCTTTCACGACTATATGCAGCAAGAAGGTAAGCAGCTGTTGATGCGTTTAGCTAAATAGCAGCGTTGCCTGTGGAATCGACAACGCTGCTTGTTCAGTGCTTTAAAGCATGGCTTATTTAAAGGCTTCGGGCTTTTCGGTGGCGGTGCTTTGGCGATCTAACGTGCCGACATCTAATAGCGGCGCAGCATCGATGTGCTGAGCGTCCATCATGTGGGCAATGCGCTGCAACGAGGCAATGATCATGGTTTGCTCCCATTGCTGTAAGTCGCCAAATTGTCGAGCAAACTGTTCCTGTAGTGGTGTTGGTGAATCCTTTAGTACCTCAACACCCTCGTCTGTGAGTAGCGCAAAAACCTTGCGCTTGTCTGTGGTTGAACGTTCACGCACAACCAGTTCGCGCTTTTCTAAACGATCGATAATCGACGTCACCGTCGCTTGGCTTAGGCTCATATTGCCTGCTAATTCACCAATGGTCTGGCTGCCTTTGTCGCGCAAAATCTGCAATAACAATAATTGAGGCGCGGTGAGGCCGGTGGTTTTGGCCAAATGTTTGGAGTGTAAATCGGTGGCTCGAATCACTCGCCGTAAGGCGACGAGGACTTCATCGATGTTTTCCATGAATCGGTTTCCATTTGCGTTATTAATCCTAAAAAGCACTTTTTAGCTGAAAAAGCATTTTTTAATCTATTGAATACTAAGTATTTAGTATACGTCTGAAAGCCGCTTTGTTACTAGCGTTGGCGGGTTTTATTTAAAAAATCCATGTAATCAATGGATATTTTATTTTGAATTGTAACTTTTATTTCATAATCCATTGTGTACAATGAATATATTCATCTTATCTATCGCCACTTTTCTGGTTTTTATGGGCCTTGTAGCGATACATAAGCTGGATGTTAAGTTTATTTGCATAGTAAACAAAATATTCGTACAGCATGGAAAATACTGACACAATGGAAACTTCGCATAGTCAGGCGATGTCTAGAGGTCAATTGACTTTGTCATCGCCGAAACCGACAGATGGTGTGTGGGTTAACCGACTGATTGCTCGGTGCCAGCCACTGGATACCAATTCAACCTATTGCAACCTGTTGCAATGTGATCACTTTGCCAATACCTCGATCATCGCTAAGCGAGATCAACAGGTGGTCGGCTTTATCAGCGCCTATGTTGTGCCTGATCGCCCCGAAACACTCTTTGTTTGGCAAGTTGCCGTCGATCAGAGTGAGCGAGGCACAGGCCTTGCCACTCGGCTATTAGGTTCTTTGTTAGAGCGTGAATCGCTGGCTGACATCGCCTATATCGAAACCACCATTACCAAAAATAATGCAGCCTCTTGGGCACTGTTTAAGCGTTATGCAACACGCTTAGAGAGTCCGCTTAATGCCACCGAGCACTACCAATCTAATGAGCACTTTAACGGCGAACACGACAGCGAATGGCTGGTGTGTATTGGCCCTATTGCTCGCTCAAATTATCAGAATCAGTCAACGTCATTCGTAGGAGAGACCATGAAAATCTTTGAAGAGTTTGAATCAGAAGTTCGTTCTTATTCACGATCATTCCCCAATATGTTTGACCAAGCGCAAGGCGAAATTTTGCGTGACAACGAAGGCCGCGAATATCTCGATTTCTTAGCCGGTGCCGGCACACTTAATTACGGCCACAACAATCCAGCCTTAAAAGAAGCCTTGCTTGAGTACATTGCACGCGATGGCATCAGTCATGGTTTGGATATGCACACCAAAGCCAAGGCGGAATTTCTAGAAGCCTTTAACGACATTATTTTGCAGCCGCGAAATTTAAACTATGTCATGCAGTTTACTGGCCCGACTGGTACCAATGCTGTTGAAGCGGCGCTTAAGGTGGCGCGCAATGTTACCGGCCGTGAAAATATTATTTCGTTCACCAATGGTTTTCATGGCGTCAGCATGGGTGCGTTAGCCGCAACTGGTAATTCGCATCACCGTGGTGCCGCAGGCGTTAGTCTTTCGGGTGTTAGCCGTATGCCGTTCGATGGTTACTTAGGTGACGATGTTGATACCAATGCTTACCTCGACAAGGTCTTGTCGGATCCGAGCAGCGGCATCGATACGCCAGCGGCGGTGATGGTTGAAACGGTTCAGGGCGAGGGCGGTGTTAATGCTGCCAGCTTTGAATGGCTGCAAGGTTTGCAGGAAGTTTGCCGTAAGCACGATGTGTTGTTGATTGTTGATGATATTCAAGCCGGTTGTGGTCGCACCGGTAGCTTCTTTAGTTTTGAAGGTGCCGGAATCGAACCTGACATTGTCACGCTGTCGAAATCGCTGAGTGGTTATGGCTTGCCGTTTGCGGTTGTGTTGATGAAACCAGAACTGGACCAATGGAAGCCGGGTGAGCACAACGGTACTTTTCGTGGCAACAACCTAGCCTTTGTCACTGCCAAGGCGACGCTCGAACATTATTGGCGCGATGCTGAGTTTTCACGCAGTGTCATTAAAAAAGGTCAGTACGTTGAAAAACGACTCAACGCGATGGCCGAAAAATACAGCCAAGGCAGCTTTAGTGTTTGTGGTCGAGGCATGTTCTTAGGCATTAACTGTATCGATGGCGACATTGCTTCGAGCATTACTAAGCATGCTTTTAAAAATGGTTTGGTGATCGAAACCAGTGGTGCAGAAGATCAGGTGGTGAAGATTTTCTGCCCGTTAACGATCAGCGAAGGCAACTTAAAGCGTGGCTTGGATATTTTAGAAAAGGCCGTTGCTCAGGTTTGCCAAAGTCTCAATTCGTTGCCTGATGATGGCGACTATTTCGATCATGTTCAGGTCGACGACGATGTTAAGTGGGTCGGCTAGTGCGAATTTAACGGATAGTACTGGCTTAAAAAAACGTTAAACGTTTGATCTTTATTTAACGATCTAGGAGACAAAAATGATAGTTAGAACATTGCAACAAGCAGAGCAGAATGGCCGTAAAATTATTTCTCCCGATGGTAATTGGGATAGCACCAGAATGTTATTAAAAGATGACCAGATGGGTTTTTCATTCCACATTACCACCATCTATAAAGGTGCCGACTTTGCCATGCATTACCAAAATCATTTGGAATCGGTGTACTGCATCAGTGGCGAAGGTGAAGTTGAAACCGTCGCCGACGGCAAGGTGTACCCGATTAAACCGGGCACGCTTTATATTTTAGATAAGCACGACCAGCATTTTTTACGCGCCTTTTCCGAAATGAAAATGGCCTGCGTATTCAACCCGCCTCTGTCTGGCAGTGAAGTTCATAACGCCGAAGGCGCCTATGAGCTTGAAGCCGACGCGTTAGATCTCTGATCGAGATAAATTCCAATCGATGGGCACTCGTCTGTTGTCGTTGCCCATTTTTTTACAACATTAGGCGCATTAACGGTTAGCCGTTGGCGTCGAAAAATCGACAACAACCTATTAAATAGAGAAAGAACCGAGAAGGTTATAATGCATACCGTTGAAAAAATTGGTGGTACCTCGATGAGTGATTACTCATCGGTTCGGGACAATATTGTACTGCAACCCAGTACTGGCGACGGCTATTACAATCGAGTATTTGTTGTCTCTGCGTATGGTGGTATTACCGATAAATTATTAAGCCACAAAAAAAATGGTCAGCCTGGTGTATACCAGCTTTTTTCCAGCAGTGTTGAGGATGACAGTTGGCTGGCTGCATTAGAACAGGTGCAGCAGGCGATGCATCAGCTCAACGCAGAATTTTTTAATGATCCATCGTTAGCAGATCATTTTGTTAATGAGCGTTTGCTGGATGCAAAAAAATGTTTGCTCGATTTACAAAGCCTGTGTCGGCATGGTCACTTTTCACTGGATACGCACCTGCATACCGTGCGTGAAATGCTCGCTAGTATTGGCGAAGCACACAGTGCTTGGAACATGACTGAGCTGTTGCAACGTGACGGCATTAACGCACGCTTTGTTGATCTGAGCGGCTGGCGCGCACAACATCACACCACACTCGACGAACGCATTGTCGCAGCGTTTGAAACAGTCGACCTCGATAAAGAATTACCCATTGTTACTGGCTACGCGCACACCAGTGAAGGGCTAATGACCACCTTCGATCGTGGTTACAGTGAAATGACGTTCAGTCGTTTGGCGGTGGTAACCCACGCAGCAGAAGCGATCATTCATAAAGAGTTTCATCTTTCCAGCGCCGACCCGCGTTTAGTCGGTGAAGGCAACGCGGTGCCCATTGGCCGAACCAATTATGATGTCGCCGACCAGCTGGCTAATTTGGGCATGGAAGCGATCCACCCTAAAGCGGCAAAAGGTTTGCGCCAAAATAATATTCCATTGCGGGTAAAAAATACTTTTGAGCCTCAACACTACGGCACCTTGATTACGGGTGAATACGTTAGTGAAACGCCATGCGTTGAAATTATCGCCGGTACTCAAGGCGTGTATGCGTTGGAGGTTTTTGATCAGGATATGGCCGGTCTGTTTCATAGCTACGATGCAAAGATCATTCAGGTGATTAAAGAATATAGAGCGCACATCGTTTCTAAAGATATCAACGCCAATACAGTGACGCACTATTTATCAACCAATTTAAAAACCGTTAACCGCATTCGCAGAAAGTTGGAATCGCTTTTTGTTGAAGCAGAAATCGACCAAAAGAAAGTCGCCGTGGTTTCGGCTATTGGTTCGGATTTAAAAATCAGCGGCATGCTTGCCAGTGCCAGCAGCGCTTTAGCCGATGCCGGTATTGATATTCTGGCGGTGCATCAATGCATGCGTCAGGTAGAAGTGCAATTTGTTATTAACGAACAAGATTATCAGCAGGCGGTAAAAACATTACACGCTGCTTTTGTTGAGGTGTTCGATCATGGCAGAGCGATCTGCTTAGCATCCTAACGGCGAGTGATATCGATATTACTCGCAATTCATTGTAACGAATTAGGTTTAAACATGAGCGTTAAATTAGAAGTAAAGGGTTTATATAAGGTGTTTGGTGCTAACCCTCAAAAAGCGTTAGCGCTACTCGATCAGGGCAGTGATAAGGACAGTATTTTTGAATCCACCGGAATGACGGTGGGTGTTAAAGATGCCAACCTTGCAATTGAAGAGGGTGAAATCTTTGTTGTCATGGGTTTGTCTGGCTCCGGTAAGTCGACGTTGGTTCGCTTGCTTAATCGGCTGATTGAACCATCGCGCGGCGAGGTGTTGATCGACGGTGAAAACATTCTCGACATTAATGAAAAACAATTACGTGACGTTCGTCGGCAAAAAATTTCAATGGTGTTTCAGTCGTTTGCATTGATGCCACATATGAATGTTTTAGATAACGCCGCCTTTGGTTTGGAGCTGGCCGGTGTCAATGTTGATCAACGCCATGAAAAGGCGATGCAGGCATTGGAGCAAGTGGGTTTGGAGAACCACGCAGAAAGTTATCCCGATGAACTTTCCGGCGGCATGCAACAGCGTGTTGGTTTGGCGCGAGCGCTGACCAACGACCCGGATATTCTATTAATGGACGAAGCCTTTTCGGCATTGGATCCGTTAATCCGAACCGAGATGCAAGATGAATTAGTGCGCTTACAAGCAGAACAACAACGCACAGTAGTCTTTATTTCTCATGACTTGGATGAAGCCATGCGCATTGGTGATCGCATTGCCATCATGCAAGGCGGTGAAGTTGTGCAAGTCGGTACTCCGGATGAAATTTTAAATCAACCGGCTAACGATTACGTTAAGTCGTTCTTTAAAGGGGTCGATGTTGCCAATGTGTTTTCCGCAAAAGATATCGCCCTGCATCTACAAACCACCATTGTTAAAAAAGACGCCGACAAAGGCCTGCGCACCGGCCTAAAAGTGTTGCGTGATAACGACCGAGATTTTGGTTACGTGGTGTCTAAAACCAATCAATTTATTGGCGTTGTTTCGGCTGAATCACTGCATCAGGTTATTAAGCAGGATGAGCCATTTGAGAACGCCTTGTTAAATGACATAAAACCGATTCAAGCAGAAACCCCAATCAGTGAAATCATGAGCATCGTGGCGCAGATGGTTTGCCCTGTGCCTGTCGTGGATGAGCAGGGTAAGTATCAAGGCTATATCAGCCGTACTCGTCTGTTAGAAACCTTAGATAGGGAGAATTCATAATGTCGAGCGAAACTGTTAGTGACCCTTGGTCAACACCCGCCAGCGATACCAGCACGACCGGTTCAGATCCGTGGGGAACTCAAACCGATGCCGACGCCGGTGCCTTTATGTCGGCAGCAGAGTCCGCACCAGAACATAGTTTTTCTCTGAGTCAGCCGTTCGATCACGAACTGATCCCGCTACAGACTTGGGTTGAATATTTTATCGATTGGTTGGTCAGCAACTTCCGGCCGTTTTTCTCGCTGATTAAAGCGCCAGTCGACGCCACCTTGCAGGCTGTCGATGTCGCCTTTAACGCAGTGCCACCGTTAATGATGATCGCCCTGTTGGCGTTATTAGCTTGGCAACTAACTGGGCGCAGAGTGGCTATCGGCACACTTGTGGGTATGAGCTTTATTGGTGCCATTGGCGCTTGGCAAGAAGCCATGACAACGCTGTCATTAGTGGTGACTTCTGTGCTGTTTTGTATGGTGGTCGGTATTCCTGCGGGCATTGGCATGGCCAGCAGTGATCGCGCAGGGAAAATCGTGCGGCCCATTCTAGACACCATGCAAACCACTCCGGCGTTTGTTTATTTGGTGCCGGTGGTGATGCTGTTCGGTATCGGTAATGTGCCCGGCGTTGTCGTGACCATTATTTTTGCCGTGCCGCCAGTAATACGACTCACCAATTTAGGCATTCGCCAAGTACCCGAAGACCTAATCGAAGCCGCCAATTCTTTTGGTGCCAGCAAATGGCAAAAGCTATTTAAAGTTCAATTGCCACTCGCCATGCCAACCATTATGGCAGGTGTTAACCAAACCTTGATGCTCGGCCTTTCGATGGTGGTCATCGCTTCGATGATCTCAGTAGGCGGTCTCGGCCTAATGGTGCTACGCGGTATTGGTCGACTAGATATTGGTTTAGCAACCGTTGGTGGTATTGGCATTGTGATTCTCGCCATTGTCTTGGATCGCATGACGCAATCTCTAGGTCAGGATGCTCGCGGCAGAGGTACTCGCCACTGGTATCAAAGCGGCCCAATTGGTTTGTTGCTGAAACTGTTTCATTCAAACAGGGTTGAAAGCAAAAAATAATCGCAGCTGTAAGCCTGCCAAAAACTTCTAAGCAATTAGAAATGTTTCAACAGGCTTAGAGGAATTTAGAAAAGCTAGAAAGTTTAGAAAGAGCTAGAAGTAGCTAGAAAGTTTAGAAAGAGCTAGCAAAAAATTAGCAAGAGCAAAGTCACAAAACAATATTTTATAGAACGCTGAGGAGTAAACATGAACAAATCAATATTAGCCGTAGCAGCCGCAACCAGCCTGTCACTTAATGCGATAGCCGATGATATGCCGGGTAAAGGTGTCGAAGTGACACCAGTACAGAGCGCCATTGCAGAAGAAAGCTTCCAAACGATTGTTATTAACAAAGCGCTGGAGCAGCTCGGTTACGATGTTCAAGACATTAAAGAGGTCGACTACAGCGCAGGCTACACTTCGATTGCTAATGGCGATGCGACTTACATGGCCGTGAACTGGTACCCATTGCACAACGGCATGTTTGAAAGTGCTGGCGGTGACGAGGTGTTTTATCGCAAAGGCGCTTACATTGAAGGCGCTGCGCAAGGTTATCTGATTGATAAAAAGACAGCCGACAAGTACGGCATTACTAATATCAATGATCTGCAAGACCCTAAAATCGCCGCCCTGTTCGACACCAATGGTGACGGCAAAGCCGACTTAACAGGCTGCCAAGCCGGTTGGGGTTGTGAAGGTGTGATTGAACACCAACTCGATGCCTTTGAGTTACGCGACAACATCAACCATAACCAAGGCCAGTACGCGGCGATTATTTCGGACACCATTGTGCGTTATAACGAAGGTCAGCCTATCTTTTATTACACCTGGACGCCTTACTGGGTTTCAGGAAAACTGGTTCCGGGTAAAGATGTGGTTTGGCTAGAAGTTCCGTTCTCTGCCAACCCGAATGGCACCGACACAACTCTACCAAACGGCAAAAACTACGGTTTTGAAATTAACCAAGAACGTATTTTAGCCAACAAAGAATTCGCTATGGAAAACCCAGCAGCGGCCAAACTGTTTGAAGTGGCGAAGCTGCCGATCAACCATGTCAGTGCAGAAAACATGCTGATCGCCAATGGTGAAGACTCACAACAACAAATCGAAGCGCATGCCGAAAATTGGATTAAGGCAAACCAAGCGACGTTTGATTCATGGATAGAGCAAGCTCTAGCAGCGGCAAAATAATAACCATAAAGCTGTAAACCCTGAGCCGCACCGAGTGCGGCTTTTTTATTGGCTGAACTTATATTGTTTAGCTCGGTCTGAGGCCTTTAAATCAATAAGTACCTCATAAGAGCGATACTTTATTAAGGCCGGAGCCAGACCATGTTGTTAGAAAAACTCAGTTTAAAGCTGCGAATTATTTTAATTATTCTATTTTCGGTGTTAACGCTGCTGGCCACCTCTGGGTATCAAATCTATAAATTCAGTGTTATCGAAGATTTGGTGGATAACATGTACAACCACCCAATCGCCGTTGCCAATGCTATTAAAAATGTCGATTACGACATCGTGATTATCGACCGCGAAATGAAAGGTATTGCTTTGGGGCGCGATTATGATGCTGCCATTAATGCCATTGAACAAGCGCATCAAGACGCGTTGGCCAACTTTGCCGTGATGAAAGATCGCTTTTTAGGTGATAAGCGCGATATTGAAGAGCTAGAACAATACTACTTAGATTGGACTCAGGTTTGGCGCAAAGTGTTAGAAATTAATCAGGGTGGTTCAAGTGATGAGCTTGGCCCGGTGATTGCCCGAGGTGTCATACTGGTTAAAGAATTAACTGAACGCATTGCTTATGTCAGAGAGGCTGCGGACAGCAACTTAGATATGTTTTACGACGGTGTTCATACCAATGTGAAGCAATCTTTCAGTATTGCTTTGTGGGTTGCCATTGTTGCAGTGTTGTTATTTATCATTATTGGTTACCTGATTGCGCAGAGTATCGTGCGACCACTGCAACGCTTGGTGGTGTTTTCTGAGCAAATTTCGCGCGGCGACCTCAGTTCTAAAATCTCCGCCAAAAATAATAATGAGATTGACCATCTGGGCCGAGAAATGCTCTCCATGCGCGATAATTTGAGAGGCCTTATTGCTAATATTAGCCAAGCGGTTGAATCGGTAACGCATTCCAGTAGCGATATGCAAAGGCTGGTTGAACAGTTTAGTCATGCTACATCCGAGCAAGCCAGTAACCTTGAACAGGTAACGGCGGCGGTCGATCAGATGTCTTCGACGGTAAATAATGTCGCACAGAATGCGCAACAAGCCAGAAGCGGCGCAACCGAGGCCAGCGAGCATGCTGTAGAAGGCAACGACGCCATCCGTCAGGTAAATTCGCAAGCAGAAGATCTGGTTAAAAATACTCGTGAAGTCAGCGAAACGCTGAAGCAGTTGAAAGAAGAAACCATGAACGTTGGCGATGTATTAAACATCATCAGTGAAGTTTCAGAGCAGACTAATCTATTGGCATTGAACGCTGCAATTGAAGCGGCAAGGGCGGGTCAACATGGCCGAGGCTTTGCGGTCGTTGCCGACGAAGTTCGCAACCTAGCATCAAAAACGCAAGACAGCGTTGAGGTGATTCAAAAGACGATTTCGCAGCTACAAACCGAATCGGTTAATGCGGTCGAAAAAATGAGCCAAAACTACAGCAAAGCAGAAAATACATCAGAGCTGGCTAACCAAACCAGTGAAAGCCTGTACAAAATTATCGACTCGGCTAATCAGATTTTAGCAATGAACAGCAATATAGCCGAAGACTCAGAACAACAAAGCCAGGCCGCTAGCGACATCAGCAGGAATGTTGCCAACATCTTTGCCAGTGCAAAACAGATTAACAATGATATAGGCACTGTTGCCGACTCGGCCAGTAACTTAGGTAAGATGTCTGACAGCCTATCGCAGAGCTTGGCAAAGTTCCGAATGTAGCCATTGATGAGCATGGCTTACGATTACCATTTATATGAAGAGCCGCACCGAGTGCGGCTTTTTTATGCCCATAAAATATGGCCTAGAGCGTTACAGATAACATAGCAGCATATATTTTTGCCTTAAGTAGCTAATAAGCCTTAAAGTAACGGCTTTAAACCTAAGCAAGGAGATTGGCTTGAGTAATTCGGCAATTAAACAGCTATTAAAGAGCATCGACAAACAGCTTGACCAAGCAACCAGCTCGGAGGATGTGCTGAACGCGGTGTCTTTAGCGGTGAGCTTTGGTGCGCCTGTCCGCTTTAACTATTTTAAACCCATCCTTATTGGTTGCGTATTGTTGCTAATCGCGATTGGTTTGCTTACCTATGGCTTTCAATATGAGCCAAGCGATGCAACGGACGCGGCAGTATTAGTTGGCATGCTATTGTTTATCGCCGGTATCGTTCCTATGGTCGTTGCAGGTTTGGCCAAAAAACGGTTGCGTAAGGTTTCTGACAAGGCCTTTCAGATAGATTCTTTGTTGGATAACAAACTATCTAAGCAAGCAGCACCTTCGGCTCGGGAATTGGCTCAGCAATATACCGAGTTTAATCAGGGTAATCACAAGCGTGAAATTTGGGATTGGTACCGCGGCGAATATGAAGGCTCAGAACATAGCTTCCATTATTTCTATTATCGCTTTCATTATGTTGATAGACGCCGAGAAACCTACACAACCACCAACTCCAAGGGTGAAACGGTCACTAAAACCCGTATCGTTTATGACCATTACGACCGCTATGGTTTGATCATGCCGTATGAGTTTGCCAAAAATCTGCACATTGTCAGTAGGGGCATGAGAGGCGATTATGAGAAAAAATACAAAACCGACTCTTTAGTTTTTAATAAAGACTTAACGGTCTATTGTGACGACGATCTTGATGCGGCTAAATTTTTTAAACCGTCGATCATTGTCGCCTTCGAAGACTTTGGCAAAGAGTTTAAACGCATCAACCTAGAGATTCCGGATAATGGCAACCTTTGCTTATCGTTCGATAACAGCGATTTACTCAATGGTACACGAGAAAAAGACTTAACCGAGCCACAAGCCTTTTATGATGAATTAGCCGGACATACCGATCTGGTTAAACTCAATACAGCGCTAGAATTTATCCACCAAGTTATGAAACATACAGACTCAAACTTTTAAGGAAGCAGAACATGGATATGAACCTGATTATTATTGCCGTCGTTGCCGTTATTGTCGTTGTTTGGGGCATTAGCATCTACAATAAAATTATCACTTCTAAAAATACGGTCGAGCGCGCATGGGCCGGAGTGATAACGCAAGAACGGCAGAAAAACAAAATCTTACCCGAGTTAGAAAAGGTTGTAGAACAACATAAAGAATTTGAAAGTAGCGTGCTTAGCGACATTACTAAACTACGCTCAATGATGGGTGAACTGTCTGACAGCAATGTCGACATTAACAAACTAAAAAGTGTTGAAGCGCAATCGCAAAAAGTCATGAGCGGTTTCCAACTAACCGTAGAAGCTTACCCAGAATTAAAGACCGCTGACTTGATGAACAACCTAATGAAAGAGATCAGCGAGCAACAAGAAAACATCGGTGCGGCGTTACGCCTGTTTAACCAAAACGTTGAACTGTTTAACTCAACGATTGAAGTGTTCCCAAATAGCATCATCAACAAGCACTTCAACAAAGCCAATAAAATCGATGTCTTCACCGACAGCGAAGCAGAACAGGGTTTCGACTATAAACCGAATTTTTAAAGACTGATGACAATATAACGACAGCATAAAGACGTTATATTTTTGCACTACCCCCATTACTTAGTGATGGGGTCTGATTCATAGACCGACGTTAAGATAATAATTAATTTAACTAACTGGAGGTTATACGATGAGCCAGCCAAGTATTGCGTACTATATTGCCGAAACCTTAAAACAGGCCGGTGTAAAACAAATATGGGGAGTCACGGGTGACTCGCTGAATGGTCTAAGTGATAGCCTCAATAACGTTGGTGGTATCCAATGGTTAGGCACTCGACACGAAGAGGCCGCAGCCTTTGCTGCCGGAGCGGAAGCCCACGTAAGCGAACGGCTTGCCGTTTGTGCCGGTTCTTGTGGCCCGGGTAACATGCATCTAATGAATGGCCTGTACGATTGTCATCGTAATAAAGTTCCGGTACTTGCCATCGCGTCTCACATTCCATCGTCAGAAATTGGCAGTCAATATTTCCAAGAAACTCATCCGCAAGAATTATTCAAAGAATGCAGTGTTTTTTGCGAATTAGTTTCTAATCCAGAACAGATGCCGTTGTTGCTAGAAACCGCAATGCGTCAGGCCATTTTGCACAGCGACGTTGCGGTGCTGGTATTGCCCGGTGATGTCGCACTAGAACCGATGCCGAGCAATAGCAAACAAAATTGGAGCCTGCCAAAACCTGCTGTTTTAATGCCGCAAGCTAGTGAGCTCAATCAACTGGCAGAGGCACTGCAAGGGCAGAAAAAAGTCACCATCATGGCGGGCGCAGGTGCAAAGGGCGCGCACCAAGAGTTGATCGCCTTAGCAGAAAAACTGCAAGCACCAATTGTTCATGCCTTACGTGGCAAAGAATACATTGAATACGATAACCCGTTTGATGTCGGCATGACTGGTTTAATTGGTTTTTCTTCTGGTTACCATGCAATGCGAGAAGCGGATGTGCTGTTGCTCATTGGCTGTGGTTTTCCGTACCGTGCTTTTTATCCTGAAAAGGCGAAGGTATTGCAGATCGATCACAATCCGGCGTCGCTTGGCCGACATACGCAAATTGATCTCGGTGTATTAGGCAGCAGCAAACAAACCCTGCAAGCGTTATTGCCGTTAGTGGAAAAAAACGAATCGTCGAAACACTTAGAAAAAAGCCTGAAAAATTACCAAGAGGCACGCCAAGATTTAAATAAATTAGCTAGCGGTGACAGCGGCTTAGGGCTTATTCATCCGCAGTATTTAACACGATTAATCAGCGAGCAAGCCAACGACGATGCCGTCTTTACCTGTGATGTCGGCACACCAACAGTTTGGGCAGCGCGCTATTTGGCAATGAATGGCCAGCGCCGTTTAATCGGTTCGTTCAGTCACGGTTCTATGGCCAATGCGTTATCGCAAGCCATGGGCGCGCAATCGTTAGATCGCGACCGGCAAGTCATCGCCTTGTGTGGTGATGGTGGTTTTTCAATGCTCATGGGCGATCTGCTATCGCTAAAACCATTAGAATTACCAATCAAGGTGGTGGTTTTTAATAACCGCTCGCTCGGCTTTGTCGCCATGGAAATGAAAGCCGGTGGCTATGTTTCGGACGACACCGACCTAGATAACCCAAGCTTCGCAAAAATAGCCCAAGCCTGTGGCATCAAAGGTATTCATGTTGGCGAACCAGAAAAACTTTCGGCAGCGGTCACGGAAGCACTCAATCACCCAGGGCCAGTGGTATTAGAAGTGGATACCGCCAAGCAAGAATTAGCAATGCCACCGCAAATTAACTTAGAGCAAGCCAAAGGTTTTAGCCTGTATATGATGAAGGCGATTTTAAACGGCCGTGGCGATGAAATTGTCGATCTCGGTAAAACCAATTGGTTGCGTTAGTGTGTTGGTACTAAAGCTTTTATATCGCACTATGAAAAGCCGCGCAGGCGGCGGGCTATGGAATCATTACCGTTCGCCAAAAACGTTATATGTAATCAAGGAAGCTTATGTCTAAAGCAGAGATCGAAGCAAAAATTGAGTATCAACAAGAAATTGGTGAAGCCAATCCTGGTGGATATCAGCCAGTGAGGTTTACACGTGTAAAATACAAAGCTAGTCCAACTGCTCATATCGACATTAGGCGATTTCAACGGGGTTACGATGACGAACAAGAGGAGCAATACTTCCCAACAAAGGTAGGCGTTAGGTTACCAGAGTCTGAATTTCGTCGTGTAATAAAGAAATACGCGCTGATGCCCGAAAGTTACGTTCATCCTGTGATTGTTAAAAAATGTTTTTCATTGCTAAATAGCGGAGAATTTGAGAGCGCAGTTATACAGGCTTTCAAAGCAATAGAGACTACTACTCGTGAGAAGATTGGAGCACCAGACGATATGTTCGGAGAACGGTTACTGAAAAAAGCTTTCAACCCCGATGAAGGAGTACTTACTAACTACAACCTTCCCAAATCGGAACGCTTTTCTTTTCTTAACTATATAACCGGTGCTTTTAGTTTCTATCGTAATTCGAGCACCCATAGGGATATTGAATTAGACTTTGTCACCGCATTTGATCGAATTGCAGTTGCAAGTGACTTATTAAAGACTATTGAAGATGCAGAACTCAAGATATAACAAAACTAATCAAGCGGAAAAAATTACTCGTTACGCCCCTATTTTTATGTGTTTGCGACTTGTGACATGCGAACCGCGTATCTAAATAAAAACTAAGGTGATTCTATATGGTTATTCCAAGCGAATATGAAAAATATTCAGGTGAAGTTTTCGATCCAATAGATGCTTTGGATGAAATTGAGAAAGCGAATGCCCATATAAATAAGTTTATTGAAGATATGCGCAGCGGAAATAACCCTGAAACTAATCTCGATTCTCTTAGTTTAGCAACTGATGTGCTTGGGCTTTATGCTGGGTATCCTTCTGAGGCAGCGAATATGGAGGGCTATATTAAATCAGAGTTGGCCGTCAGCTATATCGAAGTTGCAGATTTATTAATAGAGTGGTCAGCGAAAATGAATGCTTTAATTAAGTCTAGGTTGATGAATCGACCTAAAGGCTAGAAAAATTTATTAGTCCGGCCACTTTAAAAAAGCAGTCAGACTGATTCAGCAATTCGCCGCTATAGGACTCCTTCACATACTTATGGAAAAGTCAGTTAAAGATTCGAAGCTAAAAGCTTTGCAGAATTTCCGAGACGTATTGTCTACCCACAACATAAAGACAAAAGAAGAGTTGATTTCAATAGCAGATGAAAATGCTGAGATACATTTAATACTTGTAGAGCATTTCAAAAATAACTGTTGGGGACACACTGAACTGAAAACCTATGATGGATATTATTGTTTAAATGATTATCCAAAAATTGGGACCTATACTTTTTTATATCAAGAGCGAGGTTCGATACGCCTCGAAAAGAAAGATTTTTCTAGTTATTTCGCTTGTTTGGTTTATGGCATATATTTCTAAATGGTAGTTTTCAAGGATAGAAATGACGGTTTGATAAAACCAATAACAGGCCGAGAGGAAGAATTAATTTCTCGATGCCTAATGGGTATCGGTATTTTGATATTAATCATTACTGTTATTGTGAATACTTTCCAAACCGTGCATGTTGCTTCATTAGAAAAACATACCGCTTACATCATTCGAGTTGATAGCGAGTGGGTTACTTTAGCTACACGCACAACAAATAAAATATTGAAACATGATGTAACGGTACTTCTGGAAATCGATGGCGAAATGAAATCGTTAGAGCTAAACACATACACTCCATCCCCCAGGGTTGGCGATGAAGTAGAAGTAAAATATGACCCCAAACCACCGGGGAAGTTGGTTGTTTTTAAGTTTAGCGATGTTTGGTTTGGGCTTTATGATGGCCTAGCATACACAATTGCTGGCTGCTTTTTATTTTTAGGGTTCGCAATCAGTTCTTTATTTTATTCGCTTATCGCAAGAATAACTAATCGAAACAGAACTTACCGTAAATATTAGGCAACCCAATTTAAGTAAATAGTCTGGCTAATTCAGCAAGTAACGAACTTCATTTCAGCTTCTGCGATGCTCGTAATCAAAACCATTTGGGCATGTAGGTGGCATGGAAGGTTGGGGAGAGGACGAAAATGATAAGAATAATGCTAATCGTTAGAGCTTTCTTAATTTCCGGAAATTAAAAATAATCCTAAAGAAGGCGACCAAATTCCTTTGTTTTTATGATATAACAAGCCACTTAAAATGAAGTGGTTTTATCTAAGAAGCTTGATAATAAATTTTGGTTAAATTAACCATGCTACCCACATTACAACCCTGAAAATTGAAGAGTTTAAAGGGGGTGCAGTAAGTTTTCTTAGTACATTAGAGTTTTTATTATGATTAAAAAAATAATTGAGCCTGACTTTGAAGGGCTTTATATGCAATATGGTGGGAGAAAATTTTTTTTAATTGTTCATTTTTTTGGTCCTTTTTTATCCTTAATGGCATTTCTTTTTTTTCCATTAGTTTTTTATTTTGGAGAAGAAATAGATTTGTTAAGTGGTTTTTTCATAGTTACATTGATTTACATTCCTAGTGTTTTTTCTTTTTTACTACTTTTTTTATATAAGAAAATACATCTCTATATAATGCTTCCAGAGTTTGTTGTTTTTATTTGTTTTTTTCTTGGTTCATTTGCATGGGCTAGTATGTATGGGTTTAATTATTGGTTTTATATTTTAATGATCTTTGATTTTTTTGTGGCAAACTCTCTTGTTATATTTGCTTCTTTAAGAGTTTGTGGTCATGAAATAGATGATTTTATGGGTGGGATTTTCATTGAAACTGAAGATGGAAGATGCATTTTAAGTTTAAATAAAAGAGATAAAGAAGGTGTTCTTATTAGAAGTACAGGAAGCGAAAGGCTATTTTATTCAACTAATTTTGGTTTTTTAACTCGGTTTTTTTTGGTTTTTTTATTTTTTAAAATACCAGTCTTGTTATATATATTTCCAGATTTTTTTTATATTTATAATTCAGGTAATCCTGAATTTTTAAAATTTATGTCAATTGCACTTATGTTGACATATTTATCTTCTCGAAAAAATACATTTGAACGTTTTGTTTTACTAAGAGCAATTAACCGGCGGGAGTTTTTCGTTAATAAGTATATTTGATTTTTATAAGCGTTTTGGAATCAAAGGGGTTAGGTTTTTTTATTTTGTTAACGCGACAGTAGTTTAACTACTTCCAGCGATAAACAACCGATGGTTACTATAACGACTAACAAAAAATCATTTCAATGTGCAATTAATCGGCTTGTGTATTTATAAAAATTTGAGTGGCTGTCCTCGTTAGTCTGAAGAAAAGATATTATGATAAAGTTGGGATGACTGATTAAATAAATTCGATATCAATATTAATGTGTAAGTGATGATTTATGGAAAACGAGATTTCAAAATCGATACTGACCGAGGCTGAAAAGAGCTATGTCTTATCAATACAAAAAAAACTTAACGATACTCGCCAGTTAATTTACGGCATATTCCTCTTCAGCGAGTTAATAATGGCTGGCTTGATGGTTCTTTTTTGGTTAGATGGTAAAGGTATCGGGCAACTAATCGCTTTTTTTGGACTTCCTTTGCTAGTTTTTGAAATTTTCAGGAGGGTTAATAAGTATCAACCTAAAGAAGAGGTCGCTTTACATAAAGAGGTTAAGAAAGGCCTGCTAGAGGTTAAAATAATTGAAAAACTTTCAATGAGATTTGGTCCTCCTTTTTACTATCGCCGTGAAGCTATCGACTATATTGACAAAGATCTTTCTCTGATACCTAGTACTTGGAAAAATAATAATTTCATCACCTATAACGAGAGCGTTAAGTGTGAAGGTGTTTATATTCCGCTCAATGGCACTCTAAAGACTCACTATAAGTCTAATCAAATTTTTGTTGTTACTCGCCTTAATCAATATTCAATCGAAACAGAAAAAGCCATCAGTTATAAGCCGGTAAAGCTAAAGTTTATGGTTCTCTTGCTTTTAGCATTCATACTCTCCATTCCTTCAAGTGTTTTGTACATTGCAGAAACAAACAGTAAATATGGCTCCATTAGTAATTTTGCTGAGTTGGTCATTTATCAGCCGTTGCAATATTCAGATATAAATAGCCTTATCGAGGATGGGCCACAACTTAATCGTCGAGTGCAGATTTCTGAGATGGACATCGGCTATTATGAAAAGTCAGTTAGCATGTCTAAATATCGGACTATTCCAGGAAAATCGGTCAATGGCCTAGTCATAGAACTTCAAGCATTACAAAAATCATGGCATATAAAAGAGCAAGAGTATTTAACGTTTAAAAAACTTACGCGTGAAAATCTTAATACAGAAATGATTGATAAAACATTACCTGTGTTATCACTAAATCCTAACTTTAGAAGTGTTTTAAACGACATCGAAAATAACCTAGTGGACTCGGATTTACAAAAAAAACTAAAGTTCTATCTGTTGTATGATGAGTATGAAAACTTTAATAAAGAGATTGATGCTTTGTTTGGTTATGAGGTAAATACATCATTTAGAATTAGCGGTTTAGATAGATATCTAGCAATTGGTTATATGTTAAAAGAGGATGTTCTTAGCGGTGAGGTTAGTGAGCGATATCAAAAAATAATCGATGATATACACTTTATTTCAACTCATAATAAGGTCGGCGCGGTAACTCGGCTTGCTGATCCTAGCGCTCGTTATTCTTACGATCGTTACTTAACAATAAATGTAGATGCTAGATATTCATATCCAACTCTAGGTATCTGGCTATTCATTGGTTTAACACTCGTTATTATCATTGTCACCACTGTGGTGTATTTACCGGCGGCTTATTTAAGGTACAGGCATTACTTCTATCAAATACAATCCATTTATGCAAAGAGCGGTTGTTAAATTTATATTTTAACTTTTTAATGTAGGCTTTAAGAGTCCAGAAATAAAAGGGATATCCATTTTAAGTTGATGGGTCAGGTACTGGGCCCTCTATTGCAGAGCGTGTTCAATTGGCGCTTGAATTCAATGATTGGCATGAGCTCTGATGGACGTGGATCAACGGTATTTTCCAACAACGGATGACGGCGCTGAATTATGTTTGAATTTTATGTTACTTAAAGAGATCAGAGTCTTGGATTTTTCGCAATCAGCTCTTTATTTTATTCGCTTATCGCAAGAATAACTAATCGAAGCGGAACTTACCGCGCCTAACAAACACCCCTAGCTAGTTTAACTAGAGGTGCTTATGCCAAAATCTAAAAACTGGGAATATTCAAAAGAATTTAAAATCAGAGCGGTTAAAATGAGTTATCAGCCTGATATCCAAAGCAAACAAGTGGCTCACTGTTTAGGTGGGCTTTATGAGGGATTTTATAGATGACTTTGAAGAACTTTTTACTAGTTATTCTTTCTGCACTAATTTTTGGATGTGCTACTACTAATACTCAAAAGGAGCAGGAACGACAGATGCTATTTGAGGCTATTAGGGATAAAAATTTGTCTCAGGTTCAAGTAATCGTAGAAAGAGGTGTAGTGGACTTAGATCCGCCAACTCAACCTAATATGGTAAATAAAGCGTTGGCATATGCATCCATATACGGAAATCTAGACATAGTCGAATACATTTTAAGTCAAGGTGTTGAGATAGATGGGATAGTCTCTTATAGAGGTACAGCTTTACTAAGAGCAAGCGAAGCCAGAAATTTTGATATTGCTACCTTTTTAATTAAATCAGGAGCAAATGTGAACCATGCTAATTCTTTTGGAATTTCGGTTATGAGTGGGTATGCCATTGTCTGTAAACCGGAGCTTATCGATCTCGCGCTAGAGTATGGCGGGGATATAAATATGTCGCATGTTATGACAGTTTCTACAAATTATGGTGAGCAAGCATACAATCCTATTCAATGGGCTGTATTAAAAGGAAATGTTGAGTGCGTGGAGCACCTTATAAATAAAGGCGCTGATTTAAACGTCGTGTCGAGAGACAATGAAACTTTAATTGATTTGGCCAACAGGCAAGAGAATCAGAAAATCATTCGATTAATTGAGGAGAACTCATAAAATCGAAGCGGTACTTACCGCGCCTAACAAACACCTCTAGCTAGTTTAACTGGAGACTAGAGGTGCTTGCTTACCGCATTACTTTCAGAGTTGTTAGAGCGCGAATTACAAAACGACTTCGGCGAGGCTGCCTTTGCTTTCTAGCCAAGTTTTACGATCACCGCTGCGTTTTTTCGCCAGCAACATGTCCATCATTTCCATGGTGTCGTCACCTTCTTCGATAGTCAGTTGCACTAGGCGACGGGTATTTGGGTCCATGGTGGTTTCGCGCAGCTGTATCGGGTTCATTTCACCCAAGCCTTTAAAGCGAGTGACTTGAACTTTGCCGCGTTTTTTCTCTGCTTCAAGGCGATTTAAAATGCCTTCGCGCTCTTCATCATCGAGTGCGTAATAAACTTCTTTGCCAATATCAATTCGATACAACGGCGGCATGGCAACGTAGACGTGTCCTTTTTGCACCAAGGTTTTAAAGTGGCGAACAAAGAGTGCACACAGCAATGTAGCAATGTGCAAACCGTCTGAGTCAGCATCGGCAAGGATACAGATTTTACCGTAACGTAAGCCTTCGATGTCTTGGCTGTCTGGGTCAACACCCAGTGCAATGGCAATGTCGTGAACTTCTTGGCTGGCAAGAATTTCGTTACTGTCGACTTCCCATGTGTTCAAAATTTTACCGCGCAACGGCATGATCGCTTGGAAAATTCGGTCGCGTGCTTGCTTTGCAGAACCGCCTGCCGAATCACCTTCCACTAAAAACAGTTCGCCTTTCATGGCATCGTTGCCGGAACAGTCTGCTAATTTACCCGGCAGTGCTGGGCCTGAAGTGACTTTTTTACGGGCGACTTTTTTAGCTTTGCGCATACGCGCGTTAGCGTTTGAGATTGCCAGTTCTGCGAGCAGCTCGGCAATGTCGGTGTGCTGGTTAAGCCAGAGTGCAAATTCATCTTTGACCACGCCAGCAATAAAGGCTGAGGCTTGGCGCGAAGAAAGCCGCTCTTTGGTTTGGCCGGCAAATTGTGGATCTTGCATCTTAAAGGACAACACATAAGAGCACCTGTCCCAAATATCTTCTGGGCCAAGTTTTACGCCGCGCGGTAGTAAGTTGCGGTATTCACAGAATTCGCGCATGGCATCGAGCAAGCCTTGGCGCAAACCGTTAACGTGGGTGCCGCCTTGCGCTGTAGGAATCAGGTTAACGTAGCTTTCGAACAGACCTTCGCCACCTTCGGGTAGCCATTGCAACGCCCAATCGACAGCTTCGGTTTCGCTGGAAAAAGAACCGGTAAAAGGCGCTTCTGGTAATGTTTCATAAACCTTGGTGTGGCTGATTAGATAATCTTTTAGGCCATCTTCGTAGAACCAGGTTTCGGTTTCGTCTTTCTCTTCGTTATAAAAGTTAATGCGTAAGCCAGGGCACAATACTGCTTTTGCTCGAAGTACATGGCGCAAACGGCTGACTAAAAACTTGCCGGTATCGAAGTAGGACTCGTCCGGTAAAAAGCGTACCGTGGTGCCGGTTTCGCGTTTTTTGCACTCGCCGACCACTTCCATATCCATAGCTTTATCGCCATTTTGGAAGCCCATGCGATGAATTTTACCGTCGCGTTTTACCGAAACTTCTAACACCTTAGAGAGGGCGTTAACAACCGAAACACCAACACCGTGCAAACCACCGGAAAACTGATAGTTCTTGCCAGAGAATTTACCGCCGGAGTGCAGCGTTGTAAGAATCAACTCGACGCCGGGTATGCCGTGCTCAGGGTGAATATCAACCGGCATGCCTCGGCCGTTATCGGTGACGCTCAGTGAGCCGTCTTTAAACAGGGCGATATCAATTTGGTCTGCATGGCCGCCTAGGGCTTCGTCCACCGAGTTATCGATCACCTCTTGCGCTAGGTGATTGGGCCGCGTGGTATCGGTATACATGCCAGGTCGTTTTCGAACGGGTTCTAAACCGCTTAGCACTTCAATGGCTTCTGCCGAATAATTGTTAGTCATGGGCGCATGCACCTCTTTATAAACTCGATGATAAAACTTGAATAAAAATAATGACTTAGGATAACAGAAAATCGCCGATGTGCGATCACTTAGCGTCGTTGTCGTAGCTTTTACAGTGCCTCGCTACAGCTGTGCTGCCAAAGCATAAGCTTAAGTGTGGTTATTTGTTGGGTTTATTTGCTAGCTAGCAGAAAGTTGGGGCTTGTCGGCGATGTTTGAATGAGCGCTCAGGGCTCAGGATTCAAAGCTTAGTAAGCGGTGAGCGTTTCATCGAGCTCTACTTTAAAGTGCGACACTCGACTAACTCGGGTTTCTATCTGACCGTTAGCTTTGAGTTTGAGCACACGAAAACCCGGCGGTTGGCTGTCGGTGGCAAATTCATCGCTGTTTGGCAAAAACTGCACGCAGGTCGATGGCGTAGAAAGGTAGCGAACGCCGTTTAGGGTTCGGTCGCTTTGTTGATGAACATGGCCAAATAGAACGCAACGCACGTTGTTGTGACAGCGAATAATGGCTTGCAGTTTATCGCCATTATGAATGCCGATTTTATCCATCCAAGCACTGCCAATATTGATTGGGTGGTGGTGGCAGCTGATCAGGACATGATGATTCGGGTGCTGTTCTAGCGCTCGCTCTAGGCGGTCTAGTTCGGTGTGGCTGAGCTCGCCATGGACTTCATCGCAAACGTGAGTATCGAGCAGCACAATAAGCCACGAACCCAATTCGAGCACCGATTGCTCATGGTTAAACCCTTTGCTCGAATGGCTCATGCCGCGAGGGCAGTCATGGTTGCCGGGAATCCAATACATGGGCGCGTCGATCGCCGACACGCTGTTCAAAAAATGCTGATAGGCCTGTTGGCTGCCGTCTTGTGAGATATCACCCGTCGCCAATAGCAGATCGATATTACTGCCACATAGCTGAACCTGACCTATCACCTGTTGCAGGCTGTCATAGGTATTCATGCCAAGCAAGGTACCTTCTTTGCTGGCATGCAGGTGAGGATCTGTAATTTGAAGCAGGGTGTAGCTTTGTTCCATCATTACCGCCATATCACATCAATGCAGAGTATTTCGGGTTGGGCTTTTCAAATACGTCGCAGAATTGTATGGGGTTTAATTTGCTCAAAGAAGGAACTGATCGACAAAATTAAGGCGTGTTTGGGTCATTTTCCAGTTTTGCGGGTTGCCACACAGTTCGAACGCTGCCGTGGTTTAGTAGGTGGCTGAGCCATTCGGCCAAATAGTGGTTGGCCTGCTCTTTTTCATCAATTTGGTACATCATGTCGTTCGGGTAGCGGTAAACACCGTTTAGCTGGCTGCCTTGCTTTAGTGTTACGACTTCCGCCATGCGAGCATCGGAATAGAGCCGAACAGTCAATTCGACGACATTTAGCGGCTCGGGAAAGTGACTGAAGGTTTTGGTTAGCTGTAAGGTTGTGGTGTATTTAAAGCGCTCGACCACGTCGATGCTGACAGCGACTTCGTTGTCGTTGTCATGCCAGCCAAACTCAAAGTGGTCGGCCTTTTTGTCTCTGAGCAATCGCTCCAAACGTACAAAGTTGGCTTCGCAAAGCTGACCGTGTTTGGCGATGTCGGGGATGTAGCGTTTTATAATCAAAAGGTTACTCGTCGTTATTTTTTAAATATCACTGAATTGCTTAAAGCTTAGTTTAGCTGCTGCATTAGAGGTTCTAAATCGGAGGTTGTAAAGCGATAACCGGCTCTCGCCTTACTGGAATACTAAAGCATGCTGGTTGATCAGTAGAGCCAAATTAGGCGGTTTGCCACTTTTGTCGCAAGGTTGCTTGGTTTAAGGCAAACCATTGCAGAGCAATAACACTGGCGGCGTTGTTAATAACACCCTGTTCGAGCCATTGCAGGCCTTCGTCAAAGCTGGGTGTTAATACCTGAATGTCTTCACCTTCGTAATCTAAGCCATGCACGCCACTGGCGCAGCGGCTATCGACTTCACCGACATAGAGGTGAATGCGCTCGTTGGTGCCGCCTGGTGAAGGCAGGTAACGACAAATAAACTCCATTCGGCCAACCTCGACACCGGCTTCCTCTTGAGCTTCTCTTCGGGCGACTTGCTCAGGGCTTTCATCGGTATCGATCATGCCTGCCACCAATTCAATAAGCCAAGGGTTGGCTTCACGCAATGCGCCGCAGCGAAACTGCTCGATCATGACAAAGCTGTCGGCATTAAAGTCGACCAGCAGTAAGCAAACCGCTTCTGTGCGCTTTAGCAGTTCGCGCTCAATGGTTAGCTCGCCACCGTCGAAACGCTGATGAGTAATGGTGAGCTTGTCCATTTGGTTAAAGCCCTGATAGAGCGGCTCACTGTGCTTAATATCAAACTTAAAAAGATCGGTGTTTCGCTTCATAGTGGATTAAACCTTGAATAGAACAGTGTTTTTTTGAAATATAGTGACTTTCGATGCAGTTTATTTTGCCGTATTTGTTGAAATAATGGCTAGCTAGTCTGATATTAAACTTTAGGATTGAATGCTCTGCGCGCATAATGAATCCTGCCTCCCTTTAAATGCAAGTTTCGAGACGCCCTTATGCTAAAAAAATTACCGATAATATGTGTGTTGTTTACCCTTTCTTCTGTCTATGCCAATGCGGCGCAATCATTGATTGAAACCTATGAACAGGCGTCACAGAACGACCCGACGTTGCAGATGGCTCAGTTAGCGGTTTTAAGTGCGCAACAAGATGTCACCAATGGTTTATCTAATGTGTTACCTAATGTTTCTGCCAGTGCCAGCTACGGTATTGGTAATGATGCATCGATGGACGGTGAAGAAAGCCTAGCGTTAGACAGTGACTTCCAAGCCATTAATGGTTCGTTAGATATCACGCAAAATGTTTTTGCACTCGCTGCCTTTACCGCCTACGAGGCCGTTAAGGTGAATGCATCGATTGAAGATATTGAAGCTGCCTATGCCGAACAAGATTTAATGGTGCGCGTTGCCGAAGCCTATCTGAATGCGTTACGAGCTAAGGACGCACTGGATGTTGCCAAGGCACAGTTGGCAGCAGTCGAGCGCCAATTTGAACAAACAGAGCAGCGTTACGATGTTGGTTTGGTTCCAATCACCGATGTGCTTGATGCAACAGCAACGTTAGATGAAACCAAAGTCAGCCTAATTCGTGCAAACTCTAGCTATAATATCGCGCTGCAAAATATTTCGATAACCACTGGCCAATCGCCAGACGGTATTTTGGATATCAGCGACAGCATTCCAATTACACAACTCGACGAGAGCTTACAAGAGCAATGGATCGAGCTGGCGATTACTCAGCATCCAGACATTATTGTCGCCGAGCGAGGTTTGCAAGTAGGCCAACTGACTGCGCGTGCGTTGGCGCAGCAGTATCGTTTACCGACTGTTGGTGCTTCTATTTCGTTCGATTATGACGACATCTATAACTACGACTATTACAACAACGACGATGAAGACAACTGGAGCGTTGCCGTTGGTGTTCAAGTGAGCATGGATTTATTTACCGGTGGTGCGAATAACTCTGCCATTGCGAAACAAGGCATTCAGAATAACATCGTCGAGCAGCAAATTGAGTTGCTTAAGCGTGGCAAGGCGGTAACGGTTGCCAATCTATTTAACTCAGTGCAGGCCGATGCTCAAAACGTAGCGGCGCAACAGCAGGCATTGAAGTCACGCCAAAGCGCACTGCAAGCAACGGAAGTTGGCTACGATGTCGGTACTCGAAATATCGTGGAAGTATTGGATTCTCAGCTGGCGGTATTTTCTGCGCAAAATAACCTAAATAATGCACGGTATGATTATCTGATTGATCTGTTAAACCTTAAAAAAGAAACAGGTCTGTTAGCATTTCAAGATCTTGCAAGCATCGACCAATACTTGATTGCAGAATAAGCGGTTTAAGCTTCTCGATGGGATAAAAAAAGCAGTGCCTTGGCACTGCTTTTTTCGTTTTGCGAAGACCCGTTTTATGCCGATTGTGACAGGGTAAGAGCCTCGAATCGGATGTGCTCGATCTCATCGCTATAAGCATTGAACTCGCGGATAGCCTGCTCAGGGCTAATCGCTATAAAGCGAACGCTCGCACCTGCAGTGAGCTGCGATAAACGATCCAGATCGGCTGAAATTACCGAGCCGAGTTTTGGATAGCCGCCAATGGTTTGCCTATCGTTCATTAGGATAATCGGCTGACCATTACCAGGCAGCTGAATAGTCCCTTTGCTGATGCCTTCTGAGTAGATTTTTTCGATACCGGAATCAATGGCGTCGCCCTCTAGCTGATAACCCATGCGATCATTGCGTGGCGATATCTGATAATCGCAAGCCAAAAATTTAGCCTGCTCGGCGGCCGTTAAATGTTGCCATTGGTAGCCAGCAATAAAGCGTAAGGTAATCTGTTTGCGCAGACTGGCTTGCTTCAAATAGTGCAATCGATTGGCAGGCTTAGCATTACCAAGAGCGGTTAGGCTATCGCCTTTCTGCAAGGCTTGGCCGAGGCTTTCGCGAATTACCGTAGCGCTACTGTTGAACCAACGAGGGCTGTCAAAACCGCCACTGACCGCCAAATAGCTGCGTACACCAATGCCAGCAAAGCCGATTTTGATTTCGTCGCCACTGTTTACCTGATGCGTTTGCCAAAGTGGTTTGGCTTTGCCATTAATAAATAAAGGAGCGTAAGCACCCGTTAAGCACAGGGTTGTTGGCTTAAGGCATTTTAGAATGAGGCCGCCAAAGGTGATTTCTAATGCGGTGCTGTTGATGTCGTTTTCAACCAGCCGATTGGCGATAGCGAACGAGCGGAAGTCCATCGGGCCACCTTCGGTGAGGCCAATAGCGTGGTGACCAATGCGGCCAGCGTCCTGAAAGGTGGTTAATGGACCGGGGGATACAACACTAAAGGTACTCATAAAATACCTCCAAGATTAATAAATTCGTCTTTGTTGATGGCACTAAATTGCACGTTGTCGCCAACATTAAAAGGCATCGCTGGTGTTTGCTCTGGATTAAACAGTTCAATTGGGCAGCGTCCAATCAGGTTCCAGCCTCCAGGTGACGCTGCTGGATAGATCGCCGTCTGTTGATCGGCAATACCGACCGAGCCTTTGGCGACTTTAGGTCGCGGTGACTTAAGTCGTGGCATGGCAATATCGCTGGCCACTTCGCCCAAATAGGCAAAGCCCGGCGCAAAACCAATGGCATAAACCTGATAGGCTTGCGAGCAGTGGCGTTCAATCACTTGCTCAATTGTGAGCTTATGATGACTGGCAATACGTTCTAAATCTGGGCCGACTTCTTCGTGATAATAAACCGGTAATCGCACCAGCTGTTGATGAGTTGCCATACTGCCTGTCGGTAGGTTTTCGATGCATTGCTCGATGATCTTGATAACAGACGGGTGGCTGCTTAGGCGCGGATTAAAGATAACCAGCAACGATTGATACGATTGCACCAAGTCTAACAGTTGTTCGCCTAATGCCGATTTAATCTGTTTGCCAAGATATTGCAGCTGAGCCGTAGTCTGTGCACCAATGGGCTCATCATGATAGACAATAACAGATCGTTCCGAAGCTAATTCAGTTTTCATAACACCTCATCAGAGATTGAATTTCTTGAATGTGAGCAACCGACTCAGCGTTGTCGCCATGAACACACAGCGAATCGACTGGGTAGGTTAATGCAGCGCCATCGACCGAATAGATGACACCCTGTTCGCAGAGTGACTTTACTCGCTCTAACATCTGCTCACCGTTAAGCATCGCCCCGGCTTGATTGCGAGGCACCAATAGCCCTTGGTTGGTGTAGCCGCGATCAGCAAAGGCTTCAAACAGTAATGGCAGGTCATATTGGTCGGCTTCTGCTTGATGTTGTTGATGCTGTTCAGTCGCTTGCAGCATCAGTGGCAGAGCCAGCGGGTAGTCAGCCACGGCTTGCATTATCGTGGCTCGAACTTTGTCGTCGCGCATCATGTCGTTGTACAGCGCACCATGCGGTTTGACGTAACTTAGCGTAAGCCCCTGTATCGAGGCCATGCCTGCAACGGCGGCAATTTGATATTGAACGCAGGTTTTTAATTCCAACTCTGACATCGCCATCGAGCGGCGACCAAAACCGTTTAGGTCTGGGTAGCCAGGATGCGCGCCAACAGATACCTGATGCTGTTTAGCCAGTGCTAAGGTTTTACTCATGGTGACCGGGTCACCAGCGTGGAAGCCACAGGCAATGTTGGCTTGGTCGATCAGAGGCATCACCTGCTCTTCACCTTCAATTTTCCAAGAACCAAAGCTTTCAGCTAGATCGCAGTTTAATTTCATCAATATCTCTTGTCTTCTCGACTGTTTATAACAATGGCTGTGAAAGCCGCTTACTGAATTTTAAATCGTCATTCGACGCCGAGCTGTGTGATTGTCACTGGGTAGTTGTAAAGTGCAACTAATCTAACTAACAAACGCTGAGTTAACTAAAGGTTTTATGGTTAAAAACTTTGCTAGGTAACTGGTTCTGGCGGTGAGATTAATTCTTCAATCAGACCTTCGCGGATCGCCCGTGGCGATAAGCGTAACTCTTTAATATCGAAACGATGAAAAATTCTATGTGCAATAACGTAGCCAGCTGCAAAGACCGAAATGCGGCGCGGGCTTAACTCGAGTAACTGTGAGAGTTGTCGCTGACTGTCGGCTTGAGTGAGTACCGGTAATAGCCGATCCAGTTGATCGCGATGGATCGTACCGGTTTCGGCTATATGTAAATTAGTCATGGCCCAATTAATAGCTTTAATAGTGCCTGAAGAGCCTATCGCTTCTTGCCATGAAAGATCTTTGAATAATGGCATAACGCTGTCGAGTTGTTGATCGACATAGTCCATGCACTCAACAAGCTGGGCTTCGGATAGGGTGTCGTAGTCTAAAAATTGAGCCGTTAAGGTGACGCAACCAATTTCTAGGCTGGTCAGCACTTGTGGTTGTCGGCCCTTGCCGACGATCAGCTCGGTGCTGCCACCGCCGATGTCGAGTACTAATCTTGAGCGGTCCGCTTCGTTTTGCGACACGCCTAAATAGATGTAGCGAGCCTCATCGTCGCCACTGATAATGCGAATAGGGTGATGCAATGCGCGTTCGGCTTCGGCAATGAAGCTGGGGTCATTATAGATTCGCCGAAAGGCGCTGGTGCCGACTGCCGCAATGCTGACGTTTGGCAGGCTCTTAAGGTGATCGTGGAAGTGAGCTAGGCAACGTAAGGCGCGAGTTTTGGTTTCTTTATTGATTCGACCATTGCTAATGCCAGCTGCAAGACGCACCAGTTCGCGCCGACAGTCGACAGACGTCAGCTTTTTGTTTTCGTGTTTCATGATGACTAGATGAAAGCTATTGGAGCCTAAATCTATTGCAGCTACGTATTCTGGGCCTAACATAGTTCAGTGTTCATTACTTTGCTTTTGAATATAACTTTTATTCGCTGGCAAAGCCAAGTAAACCCGTAGCTTGGACCAATAAGCTGTCAGGATTGGTCGTTTTTGTTGATCAGTTAGATTATTATGATCTGTATTTTTATGGTTTTTGTGTTTTTCGATCTAAAAAACAGAATATAAAAAAATGAAAGACTGTCTGTCGAAAAAATCAATTAACGAATCGACATTTTTGTCGGGGTAAATATGACGCACAAGGTCGGTTTTGTGCACCAAGTTGAAGCATTAGTTAGGTGTCGGTGGTATGCGGTTTTCTCGGCAGTTTTGGACCAGAGAATGAGTCAAAAGCTAGACTAAAGTGCGCAAAATGTAAGTTTGTGTAACAAAATAGGTGGTAAAATGATCAGCATAAGGATTGCCTCCGGCTATTTAATCATTAGTATGGGAGTTTCGAGAATCGACATCGCATTTTCATTTTTGCGACTTCTCTCTAACTTACCGATTAAACACCCGACCTATAAAGGATCGCGCTAGAAATGCTTTTTGGCGGGTATCGGTACGAATAAAAAATGAATTGGAAGAGACTATGACTAACATGCACTCTGGTCTATATCGGCCCGAATTTGAGCACGATGCCTGCGGTATCGGATTTGTTGCCAATTTAAAAGGCCGTAAGTCACACGACATTATCGAAAACGCGCTGACCATGCTTAGCTGCATGGAGCACCGGGGTGGTACCGGTGTTGATACCAGCAGCGGCGATGGTGCAGGTGTATTGATTCAAATTCCACATGAGCTATTTGAAGAAGAGACCACAAAGCTAGGCTTTAATTTACCTGCTAATGGCGAATATGGTGTCGGCATGGTGTTTTTCCCATCCGATGAAAGCAAGCGCCAAGAATGCCGCGAGTTGCTAGAACGGAACATGAGTCGCTTAGGTCTGCGTCTATTAGGTTACCGAGTTGTACCTGTGGATAACAGCATGATCGGCCAAGCAGCTAAAGACCAAGAACCGCAAATGGAACAGGTCTTTATTCAGAATCACAACTGTAAAACGCAGCAACAGTTTGAGCGTAAGCTTTATGTGTTGCGTAACTACACCCGTCATTTGGTGGCGGAAACGGTGGCAAACATTGGCGAAGATTTTTATATCGCGTCGATGTCATCGCGTACATTGGTTTACAAAGGCCAGCTGACAACAGCTCAGGTGCGTCAATATTACTTAGATTTACAGGATGAGCGTTGCGTCTCTGCAATGGCGATGTTCCATTCGCGTTTTGCTACCAACACCTTCCCGCATTGGCGTCGCGCCCAGCCGTTCCGTTATATGTCGCACAACGGTGAAATTAATACAGTTAAGGGCAACGTTAACTGGTTAGAGGCACGCCAAGCGTTATTTGAATCGATTCGTTTTACTAACGAAGAAATGGATATGTTAATGCCGATCTTTGATCGTGACATGTCCGACTCTGCCAACCTCGACATGATGGTTGAATTGCTGGTCTTAGCTGGCCGACCTTTGGCGCATACCATGATGATGGTGGTACCAGAAGCTTGGCAAACTCAAGAAGACATGGACCCAGTTAAGCGTGCGTTCTATGAATATCACGCCTGCATTATGGAACCTTGGGATGGCCCAGCCTCTATTTCATTTACCGATGGTAATATCATTGGTGCGACTTTGGACCGTAACGGTTTGCGTCCGTCTCGTTATTTAGTGACCGACGATGACATGGTAGTTATGGGCTCAGAAACTGGCGCTCTGATTGTTGATCAATCTAAAGTGGTCGAAAAAGGCCGTTTGCAGCCGGGTAAAATCTTCATTTGCGATCTTAATGAAGGTCGTATTATTTCTGACGAAGAAGTAAAAGCCGATATCTGCTCGCGCCAAGACTACGTGAAGTGGGTAGAGCAAGAAAAAATCATTTTGGATGAATTGCCAACACCAGAAGTGAAGGTTGAGCATCCATTAGTTGATAACTTGAAGAAACGTCAGCGTGCCTTTGGTTATAGCACCGAAGATTTGCATCTGATTCTGGCCGATATGGTTGGCACCAAAAAAGAACCGCTTGGTTCTATGGGTACCGATACACCCTTTGCGATTCTTTCGGATCGTCCTCAGCATTTATCGCACTACTTTAAGCAGTTGTTTGCTCAGGTGACTAACCCGCCAATCGACCCGATTCGCGAAGAGATGGTGATGTCTCTGCGTACCTATATTGGTGGTGATTTAAACCTACTCGAAGAGTCGGCCAAGCATTGTCATAAGTTGGAAATCAAACAACCGATCTTAAATAACGAACAGCTGATGAAGCTTCGCTATATCGATCACTCGCATTTCCAAACGCGCACGATTCCAACAACCTTCCGTGCGACGGGTAAAGCTGGAGAGCTAGAGCGAGCGTTGGAGCGAATTTGTCGTTATGCAGCCGATGCAGTGAATGATGGTTTCCAAATTCTTATTTTGTCGGACCGTGATATCGATACCGACCACGTTGCAATTCCATCCGTATTGGCAACCGCAGCCGTGCATCACCACCTTATTAAGGCTGGTTTACGCGCTGATTGCGACATTGTTGGTGAATTTGGCGATGTCCGTGAGACGCATCACTTTGCCACAGTATTAGGCTTTGGTGCTTCGGCGGTGAATCCATTTATTGCCATCGAGTCGCTATTAGAGTTGCGCAACGAAGACATCATCGATTCTGAACTGACCGATACCGAAGTGTTTGATCGCTATGCTAAAGCGGTAAGTTCTGGCTTGTTGAAAATCTTCTCTAAAATGGGGATTTCAACATTACAGTCTTATCAAGGCGCGCAAATTTTTGAAGCTTTGGGTATTAATCAAGCCGTTGTCGACCGTTATTTCTGCGGTACGGTAACGCGTATTCAAGGTTTAGGTTTGGATGAAATAGCGCAAGAGTCGCTGACCAAACATCGCGAAGGTTACCCGGCCGACGATCGTATCTTTGTTGAGCCTGCATTAGAGTCTGGCGGTGAATATGCTTGGCGTCACGATGGTGAGCGCCACCTATTTAACCCAACCACGATTCGTTTATTGCAGCACGCGACTGAACAAAACGATCTTGAGCAATTTAAAGAATATTGCCGCAACGTCGACGATCAGTCGAAAGAGATGTACACTCTACGTGGTTTATTGAAGTTCCAGTCGGATCGTCAATCGATTCCATTGGCTGAAGTTGAGTCCGTAGAGTCAATCTTTAAGCGTTTTGCAACGGGTGCAATGTCGTTCGGTTCTATTTCTTGGGAAGCGCACACAACACTCGCCATCGCTATGAACCGTATTGGTGGTAAGTCGAACTCAGGTGAGGGCGGCGAAGATCCTATTCGCTTTAAGCCACTTGAGAATGGCGACAACATGATCTCCAAGATCAAGCAGGTTGCTTCTGGTCGCTTTGGTGTCACCTCTCATTACCTTGCTAACGCCGAAGAGCTACAAATTAAGATGGCGCAGGGTGCAAAACCGGGTGAAGGCGGGCAGTTGCCAGGCCATAAAGTCGATGCTTGGATTGGTCGTACTCGTGGTTCGACGCCAGGTGTTGGTTTGATTTCACCGCCGCCGCATCACGATATTTATTCAATCGAAGATTTAGCCCAGCTGATCTACGACCTGAAAAACGCCAACCGCGATGCGCGTATCAACGTTAAGCTGGTTTCTGAAGCTGGTGTTGGCACCATTGCATCGGGTGTTTGTAAAGCCTTTGCCGACGTGGTGCTGATTGCCGGCCACGATGGTGGTACCGGTGCTTCGCCATTGAGTTCGATCAAACACGCAGGTTTACCGTGGGAACTAGGCTTGGCCGAAACTCACCAAACTTTGGTACAAAACGGTTTGCGTTCGCGCATTGTTGTGCAGGCTGATGGCCAGATGAAAACGCCACGCGACCTTGCCATCGCTACGTTATTAGGTGCCGAAGAATGGGGCGTTGCAACCGCTGCATTGGTTGTTGAAGGCTGCATCATGATGCGTAAGTGTCACCTAAATACTTGCCCAGCCGGTATTGCGACGCAAGATAAGCGTTTGCGTGATCGCTACCAAGGTAAGGTCGAAAACGTAGTCAACTTCTTCACTATGATGGCCGAAGGCTTACGTGAAATTATGGCTGAGTTAGGTTTCCGCAGTATCAACGAAATGGTCGGTCAAGTGCAGTGCTTAGCGCCGCGTACCGATGTTGATCATTGGAAATTCCAAACCGTTGACCTTAAGCCTGTACTCTACAAAGCAGTGCCAATGTTTGCCGAAGATACGCTGTATCAATCGATCAAACAGAAGCATCAAATCGACGACATCATCGATCGGAAAATGATTAGCGATGCCGCCGACGCGTTAGAAAACGCCAAGCGCGTAGACTTAAGCTACAGCATTCGTAACACCGACCGTTCGGTGGGCACGATGTTGTCGAATGAAATCTCTAAACGCTATCACGCCGATGGCTTACCGGAAGATACCGTCAGCGTTAAATTTAACGGTTCTGCGGGTCAAAGTTTTGCGGCGTTCGCAGCCAAAGGTGTCACCTTTGAGCTAGAAGGCGATGCAAACGATTACTGCGGTAAAGGTTTGTCTGGTGCCAAGTTGGTGATTTACCCAGACAAAAAAGCGCCATTCGAGCCAAGCAAAAATATCCTCATTGGTAACGTAGCCTTCTTTGGCGGTACCGATGGTCGTGCCTTTATTCGAGGCCGAGCTGGCGAACGTTTCTGTGTTCGTAACTCAGGTGTGACTGCTGTTGTCGAAGGTGTCGGTGATCACGGTCTGGAATACATGACCGGTGGTTGCGCTGTGATCTTAGGTGAAACGGGACGCAACTTTGCTGCAGGTATGTCCGGTGGTGTTGCCTACGTTTGGGATAAAAACCAAAGCCTTGCCGATAAGTGCAACATGGAAATGGTAGAGATCGAAGCACTGGAGCCTGAAGATCAGGCGCGTTTAAAAGCCTTGATCGAAGAGCATGCACAAAGCACTGGTTCCGATGTCGCACAAGCGCTACTGGCCGATTGGCAAAGTGCGCTCAGCCAGTTTGTTAAGGTAATGCCTGTTGATTACAAGCGTATCCAACAGTACATGCAAACGGCTCGCGACAGTGGCAAATACGAAACAGAAGAAGATGTTTCGGCCGCTGCGTTCGAAATGCACATCGAAAATTTAAAAAAGCCGAAGCAATCGGCTAAATCGACGGTTTAAGGAGGGCTATTCATGGGAAATCCAACGGGTTTTATCGACGTTGCGCGTAAGCTACCTGAAGACCGTAACGCAAAAGATCGTCTTATTGATTGGAAAGAAGTTCACGAACACATGCCAGAGGCAGAAATTCGTGAACAGGCTTCTCGCTGTATGGACTGTGGCGTACCATTTTGTATGTCTGGTAAGTCTCAGTACGCGCCAGCCGTAGCCGGTTGTCCAGTCAATAACTTGATTCCAGAATGGAACGACTTGGTCTACCAAGGCCGCTGGAAAGAAGCGTTACAGCGTTTGCACAAGACCAATAACTTCCCTGAGTTTACTGGTCGAGTTTGTCCAGCGCCGTGTGAAGGTTCTTGCGTTTTAGGTATTAACGCCGACCCTGTCACCATTAAGCATCACGAAGTCTCGATTATCGAAAAAGGCTTCGCGGAAGGTTGGGTTGTTGCGAATCCACCGAAAACACGCACCGGAAAAACCGTTGCCGTGGTCGGTTCTGGCCCAGCAGGCTTAGCGGCAGCTGCTCAGCTTAACTCAGCTGGTCACACTGTTACTGTATATGAACGAGCAGATCGCATTGGTGGTCTATTGATGTACGGTATTCCAAACATGAAGTTACAGAAAGAAGTCGTTGAGCGTCGTGTTGAAATCATGCGTCAAGAAGGCGTTAACTTTGTAACCAATACCGAGATTGGCAAAGACTTATCGGCAAATCGTTTAAACGATGATTTCGATGCCGTCGTGATTGCAACCGGTGCGACAGTGCCGCGTGACTTACCAGTTGAAGGTCGTAACTCCAAAGGCGTTCACTTTGCTATGGAGTTCTTGGCAAAAAATACCAAGAGCCTACTCGACAGCGAACACAAAGACGGTAATTACATCAGTGCAAAAGGTAAGCACGTTGTCGTGATCGGCGGTGGTGATACGGGTACCGACTGTGTTGGTACCTCGCTTCGTCATGGTTGTGAGTCTGTTGTGCAGTTAGAAATTATGCCGCAACCGCCACAGTCGCGTCAGTCAAATAACCCTTGGCCGCAGTGGCCAAAACGCCTATTGGTTGATTATGGCCAAGAGGAGTCAGTGGCAACGCAAGGTCGTGATCCGCGTGATTACTTAGTAATGACTAAGAAGATTGAGGCCGATGATCAAGGCAATGTTAAAGCGGTTCATACAGTTAACATTGAATGGCAGAAGAACCCTGAAGGCCAAATGGTACCGCAAGAAATTGCCGGATCAGAAAAGGTTTACCCTGCCGATCTTGTCTTGTTAGCGATGGGCTTTTTAGGTCCAGAAGCAAAAATCTTAGATGACTTAGGTGTCGAAAAAGATATGCGCTCCAATGCAAAAGCTGAGTATGGTGAGTTCGATACCAGCGTTGAAGGTATCTTTGCCTGTGGCGATGCTCGTCGTGGTCAGAGCCTGATTGTATGGGCGATCAATGAAGGTCGTGGTGCAGCACAAGCGGCTGATAAATACCTAATGGGCCATTCATACTTGCCTAAATAATGTGCGTTGAAGCTGTCGGTGATTACCGGCAGCGAAGCGCAATGGCACTATAAGTTGCTTTGTTAATCACAAAGCAAAAAAGCCGTCAACCGTATTATCGGTGACGGCTTTTTTTATGCTTGGTCTAGGTCGTTGTTGAGTGCCGGATTAGTCAGCCAGATCAGCAAACAACGGAGTTGAAAGATAGCGTTCGCCATAGGATGGAATAATAACAACAATCAGCTTACCAGCGTTTTCTTCACGCTTGGCGACCTCAATGGCACTCCAAATGGCTGCACCAGAGGAAATACCCACTAACAAACCTTCGTCGGTTGCGGCTGCACGCGCGGTACTCATAGCGTCTTCGTTTTCAACTTGGATAATTTCATCAAGCAGCTCGGTATCGAGCACTTCAGGGACAAAGCCCGCGCCAATACCTTGGATCGGGTGAGGACCTTTATCGCCGCCGGACAACACAGGTGAAGCTGCCGGTTCTACGGCAATGGCTTTAACATCGGCTTTGCGCTGCTTCAAAACTTTCGCGGTACCAGTAACGGTGCCACCCGTGCCGACGCCGGAGATTAGAATATCGACTTGGCCGTCGGTATCGTTCCATATTTCTTCTGCTGTTGTTGCTGCGTGAGCCGCAGGATTGGCAGCGTTTTCGAACTGTTGCGGCATGAAATAACGCGCCGGATCACTTTCTGCCAGCGACTTGGCTTTAGCGATTGCACCGCCCATGCCTTCTGGGCCAGGGGTTAAAATTAATTCAGCACCGTAGGCTCTCAGTAATTGGCGACGCTCTTTCGACATCGTTTCTGGCATAGTTAAAATGCAGTTGAAACCTTTGGCCGCGGCGACCATTGCCAATGCAATGCCGGTGTTACCGGAGGTTGGTTCAACGATGGTCATGCCTTCTTTTAATGCGCCGGACTCTATAGCTGCTTCGATCATGGCGAAGCCGATTCGGTCTTTAACGGATTTTCCCGGATTAACGTATTCGAGCTTGGCGACAACCGTGGCTTTGCAATCTTTGGTCAATCTGTTGAGTTTAACAAGAGGGGTGTTGCCGATTAGGTCGGTGACGTTATTTGCGATGCGCATATCGATCTCCATTCACTGATTCATACAGTAGAGAGTTATGGCTCCCAGAGCGTAAAGCTTAGCGAGCTTATTATGAGCATTCAGTGTAACCAGTTTCTTACGCCGATCTAAATAATCTTATTGGCTAGCGATGTAGCGAATGGTTATTTAGAACATGAACTGTTTATTTAAGAAGAACGGTAGCGCTATCGTTCGGGTTGGTTATCTATTTGGTTAGGCTATCGGTTGGCTATCTATTTGGTTGGAGCTATCTATCAGGTTGGCTATCTATTTGGCTGGAGCTATCTATCAGCTTGAATGTCGAGCTTAAGCAGTGCTGCTATAAAGCGAACTCGTTGGCTGCTATCGCGTGGCGCTTGAACCAATAGCGTTTGGCTGTTTTCAATCCGAGTCATGTTTGGGCCAAGCCAATCGGTGATCGCTTGGTCAATCTGTGCGATCAAACCATAGCTTGGTGCGTGCAGGGTTAAGCGAATGTAATCACTCACCTCCGGCATTGTGCTGTATTGGCTGGTGGCTGGAGCAGTTTGCTCTTCGCCCTCATTGGGCTCGCTAGGTATTGTGATCGGTGTTGCCGTTAAGCCGTCGTCGACAGTTACCATATGAAGTAATGGTCTGGCTTCGGCCATTAAAGCGACGGTTAGAAGTAATAAAACGATGGCTGCACGCATAGCAGATCTCTCTTAGTTGAATCTGGTTTCAAGTCTAGCAACGACACCATACTGTGCAGCTAATTGTTTGTCACTGATAGATCACAGGCCGGATTTTTCCACCAACTAAATCGCCAGACCCTCTTGACAGATTTTAAAAGACAGTTTTATTAATCAAGATTAGAAGTTGTTTGTAAGTGACTGTTTTTATTGAAGTTTTTTGGTCAAAATTCATGCTGGATAAAATAAACGCAATCATTAATAGTCCCATTCCATAAGGCTTGGAGTCAGTTCTCAAAAGTTTGTTCACAGAGTTATCCACAGAATCAGTGTGTAACTTTTTTGTCGATGTGATGATAAAACACTTGCCAAATTAGAGTAGTCGTTGTTCCACGTTAGAGCGTCAGTATTGCCAAAATTTGGGGATAAGCAGCACTAGGATGGTGAGGTATTCCAAACGGCCTAATAACATGGTGAAGGTCAGCAAGGCGGTACCGGCGTCGCTGACCGGAATAAAGTTATTGCTCAGCTGGCCAAACGCTGGGCCAACAACATTTAGGCAGGATGCCACAGCGCTAACCGAAGACCACAGGTCTAAACCGGTCATCATTAATGCTATCGATAGCACAACATTGGAGACAATAACAAAGAGGATAAATGCCAGCGTATTGCGAATAACAGAATCTTCAATGGGGCGGCCTTGGTAGCGTATCGAAAAGACGCCGCCAGGGTGAATGAGTCGGCGCACTTCGCGGCGGACTAATTTGAATAAAATAACAATGCGGATGATTTTACTGCCGCCAGCGGTAGAGCCTGCACAACCGCCAAAAAAACCACTAACAAGCAACAAAAATAGCGCCGCCAATGGCCAGGCGGTAAAGTTTTCACCGCCAAAGCCGGTACTGGTCATAAACGAGATCAGGATAAAAAATGCATGATTCAGTGTTCGTAACATCGAAGGATCATGGCTGGCGGTTAAAATAACCGCAAAGATAGCCAAGCCAAGAAACAGCAGAATGCCAAAGAAAGCGCGCGTTTCTTCATTTTTTAAATAGGGCGAAACTCGTTTAACGCGAAAAAAGTGGTAATGCAGCGCAAAGTTAACTGCGCCGGCAATCATAAAAAAATCGCTGATAAGATAGATTAATTCGCTTTCAAAATAGCCCAAGCTGGCATCGTGGGTGGAAAAGCCGCCGGTCGATACGGTCGAAAAGCTGTGGCTAATGGCATCGAAAAAGCTCATGCCTGCTAGGTAGTAAGCAATAGCACATAATATGGTAATGGCACTGTAGACAATCCATAAGTACTGCGCCGTGTGTACGGTACGGGAAACTAATTTGTCGTCTTTCATCGGCCCTGGCACTTCAGCCTTTAATAGCTTCATGCCGCCGACGTTGAGTGTTGGCAAAACCGCGACGACAAAAATGACGATACCTAAACCGCCGAGCCACTGCAGAAATTGTCGATACAACAAGAAGCTGTGCGGCATGCTGTCCAGCCCAGTTAACACTGTCGCGCCAGTGGTTGTTAATGCACTGAAGGACTCAAAAATAGCATCGACTGCCGATACGTGGGTGACTTCAGCAATAGGAATGGCAGCGCAAAAACCGATAATGAGCCAGGCTAACACGGCAAAAAATGGCGCCGTGCGGCCCTTAATAATGATCGGCTTTTTATGCGAGACGAGCCAAAGAGTAAAAGCCACCGCCAGTAATTGAATACCAGGAACAACAAAGGTGTTTTTTAGATGGTCGGCAAAAACAAACAGCGATAGATAACCAAATACGATAAACACCGTACCGATGATTGCCAGTGGTAAAACCGACAATGACACGATGCTGAGCAAATTGAAGGGCGTACGATTCGTGCTAAAACCGACCATATACTTACACCAATGATCTCTCGAACCTAGTTGGGATGGCGCGGCTCGTTGAGCGTTTTCGTGACTGGAATGAAGGGTCAAAAGTGTGCCATGCCTTCTTTGCCATGCCAATAGCCATTGCAATAGGGTGCTGAAGAGTTTGGTGTTTGCAGCCCAGTATTGCCAGCAATGGCTTGAGCGTAGGCTGTGACGATGCCTTCCATATCGATTTGGCTGGGCGATATGCGAATCGAATCAACGCCCATTTCATCTAGGGTCGTAACCTGATCGAGCAAATCAAGGATTAAACCCGACTGAGTTTGAATGCCGTTTAGATTAAATAGGCGCTGTTGTTCACGGTTATCAACCGCAATGCCAGTAGGGTAGTCGATACAGATTTTTTTGCAGGCATCCTTTTCTCGCTCGTGTGCTCGTGCTGTAAAACAACGAGCAGACAACGCCAACGGTAAATAGCCGTGCACCATCACTTCGGTGCGCAGCGGCAGTTGGTGTTGATTAATCTCAGTTAATAATCGTTGTAGCGGTTGCTGCCCCAGCTCGACCGGCAAAGTCCAATGGCTCATGCCATCGGCCTGTAATTGCTTGAGGCTTTCAATGTTATAGAGGTTTAAATAGGGCCCGCCAATAAAGGTTTTTTGTTGCTGAAAGCAATATTCTGCCGCCGCCAGATCGTTAGCTTCTATTAAATAGTCGCTGTCTTTGCACAGGCTTTTAATGGCTTTCAGTTCTGACTCTGCCTCTACCAATGCCAATGTGCTCATGACGACTTCCTTGCCTGCGTCGCTGAGCTGCTCAGCTAGGTTTAGCCAGTCTTCATTACGTAGTTCTCGGCGTTTAGAGCAGATGGTTTCGCCCAGACAAATTCGATCCACAGGCCATTCTGCTGCCTGCTTATAAAACTGGAAAACGGTTTCTTTCGGCCAGTAAAAAGGAATGGGTGCCAGAGTAATTTGCATACATAAGTCCAGATCAATAGAGGGTGTTATCGCAATGGCTTGATAAAGCTGAGCGGTTTATTGCCAGTTTCGTTCATAAGCGCCAAGGGTGATTTGCGAGCCTTCGGAGACGGCCAATAATTGTTGCTGCCATTGGCTGTCGACCTTAAAGCTTTCTTGGTGGCTGAGGTAATGGTCAATCGCCTGTCGCCAAACACGAACCACTTGCGCGACGTAAGCCGGACTGCGCTGACGGCCTTCAATTTTTAATGCCTTAATGCCAGAGGCATGTAGCCGAGGCAAAATATCCAAAGTATTAAGGCTGGTCGGTTCTTCTAGCACGTGGAATTGCTTGCCCAGTGCCTGAAATCGACCCTTGCAGAGTGTTGGGTAGCCTGCGGTTTCTGCTTCACTGTATTGGTCGATCAGTACATCGTTTAGCCGCGCTTTGAGCGTTGTGCCATCATTTTGCCAAGCAACGTATTTGGCTGGAGAGCAAGCGCCGACCGTATTCGGCGATTCGCCGGTCAGGTATGAACTTAAGTAGCAACGGCCTTCGGCCATCACGCAGAGGCTGCCAAAGGCAAACACTTCCAACTCAACAGGGCTGCTTTTGGCTAACGCTTCCACTTGCGGTAATGAAAGTACGCGCGGCAACACAGCGCGTTGAATATTAAAATGTCGCTGATAAAACGCCAGTGCCGCAGCGTTGGTGGCAGAAGCTTGCACCGAAAGATGTAATGTTTGCTCTGGGTGTCGCGTGCTTAGATAACCAAGTACAGCAGGATCGGCTGCGATAATCGCGTCGGCGCCCAGCTCAACGGCAGAGTCTGCCGCCTGTTGCCATTTGCTCCAGTGTTCGTCGTTGGCGTAAGTGTTGATCGCGACAAAGAGTTTTACACCCTTGTCTCGCGCCAATTGAAGCGCCTTTTGCGCCGCCTTGTCGTTAAAGTTTAAGCCAGAAAAATGCCGAGCGTTGGTTTCATCTTTGAACCCTAAATACACCGCATCGGCACCGTTTTCTACCGCGGCTTTAAAGGCATTGAGACTACCGGCGGGACAGACAAGCTCCATACTGTTGGCTCCAAAAAAACAGCAGAGTGTAGTCCGCTTGGTTGGCCGTGCATTGATGAATATCAATGTCGCTCGGGGCCAGAGCCCGTAGTGTCGCGTTTTTATCGCTATTATTTATTGTAATTATTTATTGAAATTAAGAGTCTACCGAATGATCTTGAACCGAATACCTTCGCCGAAACAATGCTTAGACAACGCAAAAGATGCATTAGCACCCAGCGTGCATCGTCTAGCAATACAGACTAAACCACTCGAAAAAAGCCTACTCGCCAGCAGCTGGCTGTTTGCCAAATTACCGCAACCATTGCAGGCTAAGTTGTTGGCTCGGCTACTGAACCAAGCATTGGCGGAGCAAATCGATAACGGCGAACTCGACTTTTTAGCCCAGCGTTGTTGCGCCATTGAATTAAAAGACGAATCAAAAGACAACCAACAGCGTTGGCACATTGGCTTTGCTGAACAGGCTTTAATTGTAGATGCCAGCTTGCAACCCGATGTCACCATCAGTGCAACAGCCGCCGCTTTTTTGAGTTTGGTCAGCCAAAGCGTTGACCCTGACACGCTGTTTTTTCAGCGCCAGCTAGCCATCGAAGGCGATGTTGAAATGGGTTTAACCATTAAGAATTTGCTCGATGCACTCGATGAAGATGAGTTGCCAAAAGCTTGGCAAGCGATGATCAAGCAGTTACGTCGGCTGGTGGCGTTTGAGTCCGCTGTGGGTATTGGTTAGTTACGAAAAATGGTCTGGATAATATGAAAACCGAATTTGGTTTTTACTGGGCCGTGAATATCGAGCACCTTCTTTTTAAAGACTACATCGTCGAATGCTTTCACCATATCGCCACGGCGAAACTCGCCAAGGTCGCCGCCCTTTTTAGCTGAAGGGCAGGTGGAATACTGCTTAGCCAGTTTGCCAAAATCTTGGCCTTTGTTGAGTTTGGCTAAAATCTCTTCAGCTTGCTCTTTGCTTTTAACCAGAATGTGTCGGGCGCAGGCGGTGTTTGCCATGAAGCTTGAGTCCTTGTTATTTAGATCGGAAAGTTGTCATCGCTTTTTTGTTCAACACGGCGAAAGCGAATGGTGTTGGCCGGTGCCGAAGGCGAAATATCGGCAAGCGTTTCAATCCAGCTGATCAGGCGTTTTAATGCGCCCTGTTGTTTTTGATGGAACAAATAGGCGCGTTGGCCGTAGGTGTCGCGTAGGTCTTTCGATTGCAGCAAGCCAGTGAGTCGGCTCAGTAAATCTTCGTTGCCGTGTGTGATGATCACCGCCTGTTCACTGTGCATGGCTTCAACAATCGATTGGAAGTTGACGTAGTGCTCGCCCATTAACACCGGTTTTGCCAGTGCTGCTGGTTCAACTGGGTTATGGCCACCGCCCGTTTCGAGCAGGGTGTTGCCAATAAAGGCGGCGTCTGCCAAACCGAAAAAAGTCATCATCTCGCCCAGAGTATCGATTAAAAATACCGATTGATCGGCGCTCGGAATTTGCTCGTGTGAGCGGCGCGCAAACTCTAAATGGTTATTGTAAAGCAGGCCACCAACGGCATCGGCGCGTTCAGGGTGACGCGGTACCAAAATCATCAATACGTCAGGGATTTTAACCCGTAGCTTGGCTTGGATGGCAATGAGCTGTTCTTCTTCACCAACATGAGTGCTGGCGGCAATCCAGATTGGGCGGTTGCCGAGTTGCTGTTTTAATTTTTTAGTTTCCAGTGCTGCCTCTGGGTCGAGCGAGATATCGAACTTAATCGAACCGGTGACTTGCAGCTTTTTCTCGTCGAAGCCCAATTCAATAAAGCGGTTGGCATCGGGCGTGTGTTGCGCCGCGATGGCGGTTAATTTATTCAGCATTGGCTCTGTCAGTGCGCTAAAACGCTGATAGCCCTTTTTCGATTTTTCAGACAGCCGGGCGTTAGCTAAAAGCACCGGCACCTGTTGCTTATGGCAAGCATGAATTAGGTTGGGCCAAAGTTCGGTTTCGATAATCACCAGCATGCGCGGCTTCAGCTGCTTCACCAGTCGGCTTTGAATGTAGCTGATATCCCACGGCAAATAGGCGTGATAAACCGACTGACCAAACAGTTTATGCACGGTTTGCGAGCCGGTCGGAGTGGTCGAACTGATCACGATAGCAATGCCCGGGTGTTTCTGTTGCCATTGCTGCACTAGGTTTTGCGCGGCAATGGTTTCGCCGACGCTGACGGCGTGAATCCATAAGCAGCCGGTTGGAATTTCTGGCCAATGACCGAGCCGTTCAGACCAACGCTTGCGGTAGTCTGGCAGGTTGCGGCCCTTGCGCCAAAGGCGAATGAAAACTAAGGGTGTTAGGAGCCAACAAAGAAGTGAGTAGCCACTTAGGGCGAGACGTTGTTTCATAATTTACTCCAGCCAGCACGCCAATACTTCGTTTAAGTATAGGTAACCTTTGGTGGTTGTGACGATAGAATTGCTCTGCCAGTCTATAAAACCCTTTTCTTGTAGCAGTTGCAAGGTCGGTTCTATGTGCGCCAGTGGTACCGAGGTAAAGTTAATAAAGTCGGCCAAGTCGGTGCTTTCGCGCAAGCGAAGGCTATTCATAAAGTAGTCGAACGGGCGGTCTTCTAAAGGCACGCTTTCTTCAAGGCGAACCAGCGGCTTTTGCTGATTGAGGTAATCACGCGGTAAGCGAGTTTTTCGCGTCCGTGTGATGTGCAGTTCATCTGCTTGCCAATGACTGTATTTACCGTGGGCTCCCGGGCCAATGCCTAGATAGTCACCATAGCGCCAGTAGTTCAGGTTGTGTCGACATTGGCGCTGTTGTTTGGCGTAGGCAGAAACTTCATATTGGTTATAGCCTGCTTCGGCCAGCCGTTCTTGTCCTGCTTGTTGGATTTCCCAGAGCCGATCGTCGTCTGGAATCGCCGGTGGCTTGTTATAAAACTCGGTGTTTGCTTCGATGGTAAGTTGGTACCAACTCAGGTGTTCTGGTGCTAGCTCAATAGCGCTGTTGAGATCGGCTAATGCCTGCTGCAAGGTTTGCTCCGGCAAGCCATGCATTAGATCGAGATTTATGTTGTCGAAGCCTGCTTCGCGCGCCAGTGCAAATGCTGTTTTGGCTTCATCGGCGGAATGAATGCGGCCCAGTACTTTAAGGTGATCATCATTAAAACTTTGGATACCCATCGAAAGTCGATTAACTCCGGCCTTGCGATAACCAATAAAGCGATCGGCTTCTACTGTACCCGGGTTTGCTTCGAGGGTGATTTCAGCACCGTCGCTAAAGCCGACATGCTGCGCCAACAATTCAATGATGCGGCCGATGGCCTGCGCACTTAATAAGCTCGGCGTACCGCCGCCAAAAAACAATGACTCAATCTTTCGCCCTTGAGCTAAGCCTGCATCCTGTTTGATGTCTTGTTCGATGCGTTGTAAGAACTCAGCCTCGGGAATATTGTCTGCATCGGCGGCATGCGAATTGAAATCGCAGTACGGGCATTTACGAACACACCAAGGCACATGCACATAGGCTGAAAGTTTTGGCAATTCAGCCGTTGCTTGCGTGGTTAATTCAAAGCTCAAAGTAGGGTTTCCATCTTGGCTTTGAATTGTCGTACCGCCTGACCGCGATGACTGAGTTGGTTCTTGCGTTCTTTGCTTAACTCAGCAGAGCTGCATTGCTCGCTTTCGACCCAAAAAATAGGATCATAGCCAAAACCATTTTCGCCGCGCGCTGCTTCCAGCAAAGTACCTTGCCAAGTGCCTTGAATAATAATCGGCGTTGGGTCTAGCTCATGGCGAACAAAGGCCAGCACGCAATGAAAACGAGCGATGCGCTGCTCCGGCGCGACGCCTTTCATTTGCTCTAATACGAGGTTGAGGTTGGCTAAATCACCAGCTTCACCGCCGTTCATCTGCGAATAGCGCGCGCTGTAAATACCTGGCGCGCCCTTTAAGAAGTCTACTTCTAGACCGGAATCATCAGATAAAGCCGGAAGTCCGGTAGCTTTGGCGGCATGGCGAGCCTTAATAATGGCGTTCTCGATAAAGCTGAGGCCGTCTTCAACCGCGTCTTCGACACCGAATTCACGTTGCGCTTTGATCTCGATGTTCATCGGTGCAAGCAATTCATTAAACTCTTTTAACTTTCCGGCGTTATTCGAGGCGAGTACCCACTGGCGCTGACAATACATGTAAAAATCCTCTCGCTGCGCGTTGGCGCAGAGTTGTGAATGGTCATTTACCAGACCTAGGTTTGATAAAAAGGGCGCTATTGTAATGGTGTCCGCGCCAATGCCCAAACATCAATTTGCTCGGCGCCTGATTTTGCCAACAGACGAGCAATTTCGTTCACCGTTGCACCTGAGGTATAAACATCATCGACAATGGCAATATGGCGTGGCGGCTTCTCTGCCACCGTAAAGGCACCTTTTAATGCGAGGCGGCGTTGTTTTTTTGTTAAACCTTCTAGCGATTCGGTTGCCATGCTGCGCTTTAAACCCCGCCAAACCGCAAGTTGGTAATGCTTAGCAAAGTAGTCAGTTAGCCACTGTGCCTGATTAAAACCCTTTTTAAATTGCCGCCGATGATGCATCGGCACAGCCACCAAAGCCTCGGGTAAAACATAGGTTGAGTGAGTGGATTGCTCAAAATGCTCTATCCAAGCCGCGGCTAAAGCACGCCCAGCGGCGAAGTCGGCTTGGTATTTAAAACGATGAATGAGGTAGCGGCTTAAATCTTGAAAGTGCCACGCAATTCGGCTGTGTTGCCAAACGGGCGGTTTTTTTAGGCATTGTCCACAGATTAAATCGAAACAGTCTGGTTCACTGCAGCGAGGGCAAGGTGAATTAATGACAGCAAGATAACTGTGGCACACCTCGCACAATAAGCCTTGCGGTGAACTTTGTAAGCAGGCTGGGCACAACAGCGGTAATCGTGACAACAGAGCGTCCTTGCTCATCAGTACTGTCCTTTGTGAAGGTTCTTGCTGCTATCTTTCAAACAGCAGAATTAGATGTAATCGCTAAATATTACAATCTTCTATTGTGGTGAAATTGTAGTGAGTCGTATCTGTTAACTTAGTGACCATAGCGAAACCCGCTTCCAACTCGGGTTTTAGAGAGTCACAGCCCCAAGCTTCGAAATTGGCGATAACTGAACTGACTCCGTCCCGAGTCCATTCATATCGAGGTTTAAGTCTTGTATAAAAAACAAACACGTCTTCAGTCATTGAACATGTAATGGTAAGACCTCGAACGCTCTCTTTATAACTGTCACACCATTCATTTAATTCAGGCCTCATAGCATTACGATCGGCTGCTGTTTCCGGAGGTGCTTGGTATTCAGATATAGTGTTGTTGATGCGAGTTCCGGTTGTTGTACACCCTACGGCTAATAAGGCTAATACGCCGACCGCGACCAATTGCTTCATAATAATTTCTCTTGATTTTTGATATAACAGAACATTCTGCCATCTTTGCAAACCTATAGGCAATGGTTGGCATTATGCGAAGTTAATTGGTGTTTTGAATCTATTGTTCGCTAATGTTTTGTGAAGAATAAAAATTACGGCAGTTGAACTGCTGGTAAATCAATCGCACCTTCTACTCGGCAAAGACTAGAAGGTGCGAAGTGATAGTAGGCTGTAGAAATTACCTTTTTGAAAATTAGCGTTCTTGTTTTTCAATATGATAAAGCGCGACCTGACCTAAGATGTTGGGCATCAATTTAATGGCCCAGCTTTCTTCAAGGTCGGTATTTACAACCGTTCGCTGAATAATACGAATGCCTTGCTCCTTACAGAGAATTTCAAAATCCTTAAAGGTGCAGTTATGGATGTTGGGCGTGTTATACCAACGAAAAGGGAAGGTTTTAGACATCGGCATCATGCCTTTTAAGCCTAAATAAACACGCGTGGTCCAATGGCCAAAATTAGGAAAGGTGACGATGGCTCGTTTGCCAATACGCACCATTTCGTTCAGCAAAATTTCTGGGTGACGAGTCTGTTGCAATGATTGCGTCATCATCACCGTGTCGAAACTGGCATCATCCAAGTAGTCCAAACTGTCATTAAGGTCTTGATGAATAACATCAACGCCGCGCTCGGTACAGGCAATTATTTCATCGATATTAATTTCCATGCCGTAGCCGCTGGTGTTTTTCTCAGCGCTTAGATAGGCCAGTAATTCACCGTCGCCGCAACCTAGGTCGAGTACTCGGTCGTTAGTGCTAACCCAATTGGCGATGTATTTTAGATCATGACGCATGCGGCGCTGCTCCTTCAGTCGTGCCTAATTCGGCAGGGTTCAAGAAGTTCCGTAAAAAACTGAAGTACTCAGGAATGGGGAACAAGAAGGCATCGTGGCCTTGAGGGGCATCAACTTCTAAATAGGACACCGGCTTTTGCGCACGTACTAAAGCATCGACGATCTCTTTACTGCGCTCCGGTGCAAAACGCCAATCGGTAGAAAACGAAGTCACCATGAATTTACATTGGCTACGGCTGAGGCATTTGCTCAAATCGTTGTCAAAGTCGCTGGCGGGATCAAAATAGTCTAATGACTTGGTCATCAACAAATAGGAATTAGCATCGAACATGTCAGAGAATCGCTTACCCTGATAACGCAGGTAGCTTTCAATTTCAAAGTCGATTTCATAGTTAAAATTAAGTTTGCCGGTTTTTAATTCACGACCAAATTTATCGCGCATGCTGTCATCACTCAGGTAGGTGATGTGGCCGAGCATTCTCGCCAAAGCTAAGCCTTTGCGTGGCAGTGTATCGTGCTTGTAATAGTAGCCTTGGTGAAACTCGGTATCGCTGGTAATCGCTTGTCGCGCTACTTCGTTAAAGGCAATGTTTTGTGCGGTGAGCTTCGGTGCTGCTGCAATGACGGCGCATTTTTTTAACCGTTCTGGGTAGTCTATTGACCACCGCAATGCTTGCATGCCGCCTAACGAGCCACCGACAACCGCATGCCAGCAGTTAATCCCTAAACGGTCGGCTAAGCGTGCATGGCTGGTGACCCAATCACGCACAGCCATAATTGGGAATTCCGGGCCGTAAGGTTCGTTAGTTGTTGGGTCAATTGAAGTCGGCCCAGTAGAGCCGTGACAGCCGCCTAAGTTGTTCAGTGCTACAACGAAGAAATGATTAGTATCAATAGGCTTACCCGGACCAATAGCTGAATCCCACCAACCGGGTTTTTTGTCGTCCATAGAATGATAGCCAGCGGCGTGATGATGACCGCTGAGGGCGTGACAAATTAGAATGGCGTTGCTGTGATCTTTATTTAGAGTGCCGTAGGTTTCATACACTAACTGATAGCTTTCCAGTACGCGGCCACTGCGTAACGTCAGTGGCTCATCAAACTGGGCGATCTGTGGTGTGACTAGGCCAACACTGTCTGCCGGGATTTCTGTAGGCATTGAATTGCTCTTTATTTGTTATTAAGTGGTTCGTTGTTTGGTGGCTTGTTAATCCGAGGCTCGCTATCAATTTACTGGCAATAGCTTTTTGCTGTTAATAGAAGGCCAGCGAATGAGCGCTGGCCAGTATAGTGGTGGATTAGCCGCCAACAAACAAACGAGGTGTATAACCGACGACAGGACCAATGGTTTGCAGTAGCAAAAAGTCTTTGAGCAAATAGATCACAATGATCGCCAGAATAAAGGAAAGATCAAGCACGCCAATTTGTAAGTTTAAGCGACGAAACGGGCCAACGAAAGGCTCAATCATTTGAGAAATAAAATAAACAAAAGGATTGTGTTGGCCCATTAAGATAAAGCTTGCGATAGCGACAATGATCATCGACCAGTAAATAACCCAAAGGATTAGAACACCGCTAGCGATCAAACTACCGATAACCAGAGTACTAATATAGGTTGACGGATTCACTCCGTTAATGAGCAAAATTAAAACCGAATACAGTAGCTGCCCAAGGATGATCAATATTAGCGAGGCCATATCCAAGCCTGCAACGCTGGGGATAATTCGGCGCGCGGGTTTTAAAAATGGATCGGTAATTTTAACCACGGTTTGCGCCAGTGGATTATAAAAATCGGCGCGCGCCATCTGTGCTAAAAAGCGAGCCACTAAAGAGACTAAGACAATGTTAAAGGCGATGCTTAGAATCATTTGAATAAGAAACATGGAAATACTCCAATATAGGTTGGTCTAATGATTGTTTTTTCTGTCCGTGCTTTATTTTGCCAGTAGATCGGACAGCTCAACCGATCGGTCATAACAGGCACTCATCGCTTGGTCGACCCACTCATCGATGTTATTTGCTTCAAAACTACGAATAGCTCGTTCAGTGGTGCCGTTTGGAGAACATACATTTTGGCACATTTGGCTAATGCTTTCGTCCGTTTGTAGAATCATTTTAGCGGCACCCAGCATGGTTTGGCCAATTAGCTGTCGAGCTTGCTGTTCGGTTAAATTTTGCGCCAGTGCGGTTTTGGTCATGGCTTCGGCAAAGCGAAAAAAATAGGCTGGAGCACTACCTGCCGCGGCTGTCACTGCATGCAATAAATCTTCTTCTGCTACCCAGCAGAATTCGCCAATAGCTTGAAAAATATGTTCGGCAAAGGCTCGTTGCTGTTGGTTCGCTAACGGGTTTGCAAATAAGCCAGTGGCGCCAGCGCTGACCAGCGCGGGTGTGTTTGGCATGGTGCGAATAATAGCCAGTTCGCCACCCAACCATTGATCAATACTGCTGGATGGAATGGCGGCAACGACACTGAGAATCAGTGGACGCTGTTGTTGCGCCAGTTCGGCCAATGGCTCCAGTACGCTTTTGAGTACTTGAGGCTTAACGGCAAGCACAATGGCATCGCTCCAAGCGAAAAGCTCCGCTGCATCCTGAGTTGTATGGCAGCCGCGCGCGCTAAAGCGCTCAAGTTGAGCCTCGTTGAGGTCGCACACCATGATTGCTTCGGGGTTGTAGCCGCTGTCGATTAAGCCGCTATTTATCGCATTGGCCATGTTGCCGCCGCCGAGGAATCCGAGTTTTTGTTGCTTCAATGCACTGCTCCTGAGTCGTTGTTGAGTGCTGCCTTGGGTCATCGAGGTCGAAGTCTTAAGCTAACTACGTTTGCCAAAAATATCGCTGCCCACTCTGACCATCGTTGCGCCAGCTTGGATGGCGAGTTCAAAATCGCTGCTCATGCCCATCGATAATTCTTTGCAATCTGGATGCTCTTTAATAAGGGCTTGTTGCAGTTTTTTCAATTCTTGGAATTGCGCCAGCCTGTGCTGTTCACTGAGCTGCGCTTCTAAAATAGTCATCAGTCCGCGTAGCCGAACATTTGGCAGTACTGATATCTGTTTGGCCAGTGTGACTGCCTGCGCCGCGGTGACACCAGATTTTGCCGGATCTTGACTGATGTTTACCTGAATCAACAGATTTAATGGCGGCTTTTCTGGTGGGCGTTGGTCGCTGAGTCGGCGTGCGATTTTTTCACGATCGATGGTGTGCACCCAATCAAAATGCTCGGCGATGAGTTTGGTCTTGTTAGACTGTAGTGGGCCAATAAAGTGCCAGATGGCGTCGTCAAACGGGGCTTGCTGGCACTTTTCGACACCTTCTTGGGCGTAGTTTTCGGCAAACTGGCGATGACCTGCTTGGTACAGGGTAATGATGTCGGCTAACGGTTTGGTTTTGCTGACCGCCAATAGCGCGACATCATCGCAGTTTCGCTTTGTTTTGCTGCAAGCTTCGACTATGCGTTGATTGACGGATGCGAGTTGAGATTCAAGCTGAGGCGCTGACATGATAGTTCTCTACGTTATTGAATTACAGCAGGGCTAATAAATTACACTAGGGCTAAATTTCTACCTAGCCAGAGTCACTGGCCGTGTTAAGCTCATTTGTCTGACTATTCTATCAGAAAGCACAGCACTTAGATCATGGGTTAATGTGGAGTAACGAATGGAAATTACCGATTTATTGGCGTTTAGTGTGAAACAGGGCGCCTCCGATTTACATCTTTCGGCTGGCTTGCCGCCCATGATACGGGTCGATGGTGACGTGTTAAAAATTAATGCGCCTGTGCTTTCAAATGACGATGCCCAAAAATTGATCTATTCGGTGATGTCGGACAAACAGATTGAGGACTTTAAAGCCAGCTTAGAGTTGGACTTGTCGTTTGATCTAGAAGGCGTTGCGCGCTTTCGAGTCAACGCCTTTCATCAGCAGCGAGGCGTTGGTGCGGTTTTTCGAACCATTCCTAATCAGATTGTAACGATGAGCGATTTGCAGATGGGCCCAGTGTTTGAGCAGATTTGCCAAACCGCGCGTGGTATCTGTTTAGTAACCGGGCCGACAGGTTCTGGTAAATCGACAACCTTGGCCGCGATGGTTAACTACATTAACGAGACTCGACAAGAGCATATTCTCACCATCGAAGATCCAATTGAGTTTGTTCATGAGTCGAAAAAGTGTCTGGTTAATCAGCGAGAAGTGCATCGCGATACCTTAGGTTTTAGTGAGGCTTTGCGCGCCGCATTACGTGAAGATCCAGATGTGATATTGGTTGGCGAAATGCGAGATTTGCAGACTATTCGCTTAGCCTTGGAAGCCGCTGAGACCGGACACCTCGTGTTTGCCACCTTGCATACTCAGTCGGCGGCGAAGTCGATCGACCGGATTATTGATGTTTTCCCTGCCGAAGAGAAGTCGGTGGTGCGCTCCATGTTGTCAGAATCACTGATGGCGGTAATCTCTCAAACACTGGTGAAAAAGCCAGAAGGTGGCCGAGTCGCGGCTCGGGAAATTATGCTCGGTACGCCGGCTATTCGTAATCTGATTCGTGAAGATAAAGTAGCGCAGATGTATTCGGCCATTCAGACCGGAGCTCAGTTTGGTATGCAAACGTTGGATCAGCATTTATCCGAACTGGTGGCTCAAGGGGTGATTAGCTTAGACGCAGCCAAAGCTAAGGCGAAACAGCCAGAGTCGATCTAGTGGTTGTTAAGTTCTAGCCTTGTTGATCGCTCATTCGTGCCAGCAGCGCCTGTTTTTTTGCAGTCAGTTTTTGATTGTTAGGGTGCTGTTTAAGTTCTTTTTCTAGATAGTTGAGCGCTTCGGCATCTTTGGCTAGCGCTTCAAACACGGCCACCTTTTCAATAATCGCATCAATTTCAGATTTGCTCGGCTTTACTGGACGCCTTCTACTAAAGGTGCGCAAGTATTGAATCAATACAATAGTCAGCATGATAATACCGATGGAAATAAACGACATAAAAAGCTCTCCTCTATCTATGTCTTATGTCAGCTTAATAGATTGTCAGCTTAATGCATTCGGCGGCAGCGAGGAAAGGTATGTCTAATCAAGGTAAGAGAATAGAGGTTTGTGTGACGCAACGATTGCTACAGGGTGACTCGGGTTGTCCGCTTTATATTATGGCGCACGGCGCCGGTGCGCCGATGGATTCGCCCTTTATGAATGCCATGGCCGAAGGTTTGGTGGCGCAAGGTATTCGAGTTCTGCGTTTCGAGTTTGACTATATGTACCAACGGCGGCAGACCGGTAAAAAGCGGCCACCGGAGCGTGCCGATAAATTGCTAGCCTGTTTCCAACGAGTTATCGATGAGGCTGCTGCGGATGAGCCTGTTGTCATTGGTGGTAAGTCGATGGGCGGTCGCATGGCAACGTTGTTAGCTGCCGAACGAGATGTCGCTGGCGTTGCAGTCTTAGGTTACCCTTTTCATGCGTTGGGCAAACCCGATAAGTTGCGAGTTGAGCACTTTGCAGATCTGTCTGCCCCGGTACTTATTTGTCAGGGCGAGCGAGACCCAATGGGTAATGCTTTAGAGGTTGCCGAATACGATTTACCGGCTCAGATCAGGGTGCAGTGGTTTGCCGATGGCGATCACGACCTCAAACCGCGTAAGGCTAGCGGCTTGACTCATGAACAACATATGCAGAGCGCGATTGAAGCGGTTGCTGGTTTTATAAAAGAATGCGTATAACGCTATAAAGCAGTGCGTATAAAGCTGGATTCTCAGCAGCTCTGTGCGATCGATCAGTCAGATTAATTAAAGAAATAAATTAAGGAAGCCATCAATGTTGCAATATATGACCATTCCCGTCACTGAGCTTATGCAAAACTGCTCGTTGGTTTGGTGCGATGAAACCAATGAAGCGGTGTTGGTTGATCCGGGCGGCGAGCCTGATCGTCTAATGCAGGCAGTTGAGGATAAGGGGTTGACGCTGACGGCTATTTGGTTAACGCATGGCCACCTTGATCATGCTGGTGGAGCGCAAACTATTCGTGAACAGCTTTCGGTTCCGGTGATTGGTCCTGGCCCTGAAGATGAGTTTCTGCTGCAGTCGATAGAGCAGCAATGCCAGATGTTTGGTCTCAGTGGCTTGCGTAATGTCAGCACCGACCGTTATTTAGCCGAAGGCGATGAGCTGGTGGTTGGTAATCATCGATTAACAGTATTACAAACGCCGGGTCATACGCCGGGTCATTTATCCTTTATTCATGACCAGCAAAAACTGGCTTGGGTTGGTGATGTGTTATTTGCTGGCTCGATTGGTCGAACCGATTTTGAGCGCAGTAATCATGAACACCTTATTCGCTCCGTTGCAGAGAAGCTTTGGCCGTTGAGCGATGAGTATCGTTTTATTCCGGGTCATGGCCCTGAATCGACCTTCGCTGAACAGAAGCAATCTAACCCTTATGTCAGCTTAGCTGCCTTGGCCGCGCGCAACGCTTAGTGGGCTGTTTATCAGTTGGCTAAAGCAGAGGGCTGGCTAACTGAATTAGGTTTTCGAGTAGTCGCTGATAGCGCGGTCGTTTTTGCCATTGGCCTATCGTTAGGTGGTCGGAGCGCTCGCGGTATTGCTCGATTTGACTCAGCACTTCAGCAGAGAAATCCTCGTCATCAACAATCAGGGTCGCTTCAAAGTTTAGCCAGATGGAGCGCATGTCGAGATTGACCGAGCCGATCAGCACCAGGTGTCGATCAACAATGACGGTTTTGGTATGCAGCAAGCCGTCCTTAAACAGCAGCAGTCTGACACCGGCTTGCAGTAACTCGAGATAAAACGAACGACCAGCGTAATCGGCTAGTCGACTGTCGTTTTTTGCCGGCACTATGATGGTAACGTCTAGGCCTCTTTTTGCCGCCGACTTAAGTGCTTGCAGTAATGCTTCATCCGGCACAAAGTAAGGCGTCGTAATCATGACCGACTCTCGGGCGTTGTGAATGCCGGTAAGCAGCACTTGCAACAGCACTTCGTCATCCAGCGCAGGCCCGCTTGGTAACAGTTGCATGAGGTTATCGTCTTTGACGGCTTTGAATTCTGGCGCTTGCAGGTGTTTTTCTAGGCGTTTGCCGGTCTCCATTTCCCAATCAAAGATTAACGTCCCCTGGATAACTTTGGCGATGTCGCCCTCAAGCCTGACCATCATATCGACCCAAGGCCCAACACCAGATTGCGTTTTAAAGTAGCTAGGATCGGCAAGATTCATCGAGCCGGTGTAAGCAATGCTGTTGTCGATAGACACCAGTTTGCGATGTTGGCGTATGTCCTGTCGGCGAAAGGCCATGCGCAATAGGTTGGCATGCAGAGCGTCGACCAGTTGCACCCTTGCCGCGATAAGTTGTTTAGCATGTTTAGAGTGCAAAAACCGATTCGAGCCGACACTGTCGAGCATCATGTAGACATCAACACCGCGTCGACTAGCATGCTGCAGCGCTGTGAGTACTGGCAATAGCGCGCCTTCAGCTTCGACGATATAAAACTCCATGAAAATGCTGTGCTGTGCTTGATCGATATCTTTAATCAGTCGCTCGAAGACATCACTGGCTTCGCAGTGCAGTGACCAGCGACTGCCGACAATGATTGGCATGCCTAGGCTGCCGCGGGTCAATTCCATCACTGGGCGCAGCACAGGACGGGCGGGCGAGAGGTTTTGTTGTTCCAGTAAGATATGTTCAAGCCAATGCGAATAATAGCTGAACAGCTCGTCAGCGCGTTTGGCTCTTAAATGGCCAAGGTAGCGTTCACCGAGTAACAGGTAAGCGAATATTCCGCCGACAGGAATAATATAAAGAAATAACAGCCATGCGAGTGAAACGCCAACTGGGCGGCGCTTCATAAGGATACGCAGTGTCAGTGCGATTAAGGCCGCGGCATAAAGCCAGAGACCTATGCTGACCAACCATTGCCAGTTCATAAGGGTTACATTATTTGAAGTATTTGCATCAGTGTATCGATTTTCACTTGCAGGTGATAGCGAGCGGTTTTTGGTGCGCCATTGGTCGAGTGCTTAGTCGAGTTATTTGTGAATTATGTAACGAATTGTAATTTCTGACAGGCTAATGGATTTAAGTTGTTGTTTTTAAGTCTGTTTTCCCACGGAAACTAGTGATTGACAGGGTTGCACCAGATAAATACAATACGCCTCCCTCAAATTTGAGGGTCTTAACGCTGTTTAACAATCTTGGAGCTTTGGTCACATGCAGAACCAAAAGATCAGAATTCGCTTGAAAGCATTCGATCATCGATTGATCGATGTGTCGACTCAAGAAATTGTCGACACGGCGAAGCGTACAGGCGCGCAGGTGCGTGGTCCGATTCCACTGCCTACACGAAAAGAACGCTTCACTGTGCTGATCTCTCCGCACGTGAATAAGGATGCCCGTGATCAGTACGAAATTCGTACTCACAAGCGCATGCTAGATATTGTTGAGCCAACTGAAAAGACAGTCGATGCACTGCGTAAGTTGGACTTGGCAGCAGGTGTGGATATTCAAATTAGTCTTGGCTAATGCGAATTGAGAAGTAGTAAAAAGTAGAAATCTCTACTGTAACGGCCCTGATGAAAGTTGGGGCGGCCATAGCGGGTTTTAGCCCCGTACATAGAGGATGTTAAAAATGTCAATTGGTTTAATTGGCCGTAAAGCAGGTATGACTCGGGTTTTTACCGAGCAAGGTAGTTCAATACCTGTAACGGTTGTCGAGGTAGAGCCAAATCGCATTTCTCAGGTTAAAACTGAAGATGCCGATGGTTATTCTGCCGTCCAGCTAACCGCTGGTAAAAAGCGTGCTAATCACGTTAGCAAAGCAGAGGCAGGTCACTTTGCAAAAGCTAATGTTGAAATGGGTACGTTGACTCGTGAGTTTAGAGTAGCGGATGTTTCAGAGTTTGAAGCAGGTAAAGAGCTTACTGTAGCCTTATTTGAAGCGGGTCAGAAAGTTGATGTGATCGGTACCTCCAAGGGTAAAGGTTTCGCTGGTGGCATTAAGCGCCACAACTTTCACATGCAAGATGCAACTCATGGTAACTCGCTTTCTCACCGCGCTCCCGGTTCTATCGGTCAGTGTCAGACGCCTGGTCGTGTCTGGAAAGGTAAGAAAATGGCAGGTCACATGGGTGCAGAGCGTAAGACGGTTCAATCTGTTGAAGTCGTACGTGTTGATGCAGAACGTAACTTGTTACTTATTAAAGGTGGTGTTCCGGGCGCAACTGGTTCACACGTTTTTGTTCAACCAGCAGTTAAAGGCTAAGGGGTAGCAATGGATATTCAAGTTGCAAACGCTAAGTCAAAGGTTGAATTAAACGATGCAACCTTTGGTAAAGAATATAATGAAGCTTTAGTGCACCAGGTAGTGACCGCTTATTTGGCGGGCGCGCGACAGGGTTCTGTTGCGACTAAAAACCGTTCTGCGGTTGCTGGTGGCGGTGCTAAGCCATGGCGTCAAAAGGGTACGGGCCGTGCTCGTGCAGGTACTATTCGTTCACCTATCTGGGTTGGCGGTGGTCATACTTTTGCTCGCTCTCAACAAAACTGGACTCAGAAAGTAAACAAAAAGATGTATCGCGGTGCGATGAAATCTATTTTGTCTGAGCTAGTTCGTCAGGAGCGTTTGGTTGTGGTTGAAGATCTTAAGTTCGATCAACCAAAAACTAAGGCTTTCTTGGCAAAAATGAAAGATTTCAATGTCTCTAATGCTTTGATTGTTGCGGATGAGGTTGATCAAAATCTTTATCTTTCGGCACGTAACGTACCACACGTAGAAGTTAGCGATGTTGCTGGTGTTAACCCAGTGAATCTTGTTGCTTACGAAAAAGTAGTGGTAACTGTTGCTGCGATTGAAAAACTACAGGAGGTGTTCGCATGAATCAGGAACGCATCTATCAGGTCGTTTTCGGACCGCACATCTCTGAAAAAGCGACTATCGTAGCTGAAGATAACAGCCAATATGTATTCCGCGTAGCAAACGATGCCACTAAGCCTGAAATTCGTAAGGCTGTTGAGCAATTGTTTGACGTTAAAGTGGAATCCGTTCGCACACTTATCCAGAAGGGTAAAACCAAGCGCACTCAGCGCGGTATGGGTAAGCGTAACGACGTTAAAAAGGCTTACGTTCGTCTAGCAGCAGGTCAGGAAATTGATTTCCTGGCGGCAGAATAAGGTAGGGGTGTCGAGCAATGGCAATTGTCAAAGCAAAACCGACGTCAGCAGGACGTCGTCACCTAACTAAAGTAGTTAATGCTGAGTTACACAAAGGTGCTCCTCATGCTGCGTTAGTTGAGAAAAAGTCTAAAACTGGTGGTCGTAACAACAACGGTCGCATTACAACTCGTCACATTGGTGGTGGTCATAAGCACCATTACCGTGTTGTTGATTTCAAACGCAACAAAGACGGTGTTGAAGCGAAAGTTGAGCGTCTTGAATACGATCCAAACCGTTCTGCGCACATTGCGTTGGTTTGTTACTTGGACGGTGAGCGTCGTTACGTTCTCGCGCCAAACGGTCTAAAAGCAGGAGATAAAATTATCTCTGGCGAACATGCACCAATTAAAATTGGTAACAGCATGCCGTTACGTAGCATTCCTGTAGGTTCGGTTGTACACAACGTTGAATTGAAGCCTGGTAAGGGTGGTCAGCTGGCTCGTTCAGCCGGTACATCAATTCAATTGGTTGCACGTGAAGGCTCTTACGCAACCTTGCGTCTTCGTTCAGGCGAAATGCGCAAAGTGTTGTCAGATTGTCGTGCAACTCTCGGTGAAGTTAGTAACTCCGAGCACAGCTTACGCCAGTTAGGTAAAGCCGGTGCAACTCGTTGGCGTGGTGTTCGTCCAACAGTTCGTGGTGTTGCAATGAACCCGGTAGATCACCCACATGGTGGTGGTGAAGGTCGTACCTCTGGTGGTCGTCACCCTGTTACACCTTGGGGTGTGCCTACAAAAGGTTACAAGACTCGTAAAAACAAGCGCACGGACAAGTATATCGTTCGTCGTCGCTCTAAATAATTGAATTAAGAGGAAAAGGCTGTGCCACGTTCACTTAAGAAAGGTCCATTTGTTGACCTGCACTTGATGAAAAAGGTAGAGGCTGCACTGGAAGCAGGCGAAAAGCGTCCAATTAAAACTTGGTCGCGTCGCTCCACAATCTTCCCAGATTTTGTTGGGTTGACCTTTGCAGTCCATAATGGCCGTCAACATGTGCCTGTGTTTGTAACCGAAGATATGGTTGGACACAAGTTGGGCGAGTTTGCATTAACTCGTACTTACAAGGGTCATGCTGCGGATAAAAAAGCGAAGCGTTAAGGAGTAGATGAGATGGAAACACAAGCTGTATTGCGCGGTGCGCGTCTGTCTGCTCAGAAGGGTCGTCTAATTGCGGATCTTATCCGTGGTAAGGCGGTCGCTGAAGCTTTGGATATTTTGACTTTTAGCCCGAAAAAAGGTGCTGACCTTTTCAAGAAGGTTTTAGAGTCTGCCATTGCTAACGCTGAGCATAACAACGGTGCTGATATCGACGAGTTAACTGTGTCGACTGTATTCGTAGATGAAGGCATGACAATGAAACGTATTCGCCCACGTGCGAAAGGTCGTGCGGATCGTATCTTAAAACGTACGAGCCACATTACGGTCAAAGTTGCCGAGCAGAATTAAGAGGAGTCAATCAAATGGGTCAAAAGGTTCATCCGACTGGTATCCGACTCGGCATCACTAAAGACCATAATTCGGTCTGGTATGCAGGTTCAGATACTTATTCAGATAAGCTATTGAACGACATCGAAGTTCGTAGCTATCTAGAAAAGAAACTAGAGAAAGCCTCTGTAAGCAAGATTGTTATTGAACGTCCTGCGCAGAACGCAAAAATCTCTATTCATACCGCTCGCCCAGGTATTGTGATCGGTAAGAAAGGTGAAGATGTGGAAGTTCTTCGTCAAGATTTGACGAAGATGATGGGTATTCCTGTCCACATCAACATCGAAGAGATTCGTAAGCCTGATTTAGACGGCAAGTTAGTTGCTCAGTCTATTGCAGGTCAGCTAGAGCGTCGCGTTATGTTCCGTCGTGCTATGAAGCGCGCGATGCAAAATGCAATGCGTTCAGGTGCTGAAGGTATTCGTGTTGAAGTAAGTGGTCGTTTAGGCGGTGCAGAAATTGCTCGTTCTGAATGGTACTTAGAAGGTCGAGTTCCGTTGCACACACTACGTGCCGATATCGATTACGCGACTGCAGAAGCGAACACCACTTATGGTGTTATCGGTGTAAAAGTTTGGATTTTCAAAGGTGAAGTTTTAGGTGGTATCGAACAAGTTCGTGCCCAAGCTAAAGCAGCTCCTAAGAAAAACCAGAAGCGATAAGGGGTACGTAGATGTTACAGCCAAAACGTACAAAATTCCGCAAGATGATGAAAGGCCGCAATCGTGGTCTGGCAGAACGCGGAAGTAAAGTTAGCTTCGGTGAATACGCGCTAAAAGCCACCGGTCGCGGTCGTATTACGGCTCGCCAGATCGAGGCAGCACGTCGTGCAATGACCCGTCACGTTAAGCGTGGTGGTAAAATTTGGATCCGTGTATTCCCGGACAAGCCGATTACTCGTAAGCCTCTAGAGGTTCGTCAGGGTAAAGGTAAAGGTAATGTTGAATACTGGGTTTGCCAGGTTCAGCCAGGCAAGGTTTTATACGAAATGGAAGGTGTTGACGAAGAGATCGCACGCGAAGCATTCCGCTTAGCTGCTGCGAAGATTCCAGTAGCTACCACTTTCGTTAAGCGACAGGTGATGTGATGAACGCTAAAGATCTTCGTGAAAAATCTGTAGACGAGTTGAACACCACTCTGCTGGACTTGCTACGCGATCAATTCAAATATCGCATGCAAAAGGCGACGGGTCAGATGACTCAGACGCATTTGCTTCCGCAAGTCCGCAAGGACATTGCTCGTGTTAAAACTGTACTAAACGAGAAAGCAGGTGCTTGATATGTCTGAGAAAACAACTCGTACCGTAACTGGTCAAGTCGTCAGCGATAAAGCTGACAAGACAATCACAGTATTGCTTGAGCGCAAAGTGAAGCATCCTATTTATGGGAAATTCGTTAAGCGTTCAACCAAGATCCACGCTCATGATGAAAATAATGACTGTGGTTTGGGTGATACTGTGACTGTCGAAGAGTGCCGTCCGATGTCCAAGTCTAAGACCTGGCGGTTGGTAAGTATCGACGAACGCGCAGTCCGCGTTTAATTCGGGAGTTTGAGAGATGATCCAAACAGAATCCGTATTGGATGTAGCAGACAACAGCGGTGCCAAACGAGTCCAGTGTATTAAGGTCTTGGGTGGTTCACACCGTCGTTATGCTCACATTGGCGACCTGATTAAAGTTTCCGTGAAAGAAGCAATTCCTCGCGGCAAAGTTAAGAAAGGTCAAGTGATGAACGCAGTTGTTGTTCGCACTAAAAAAGGTGTTCGTCGTCCGGATGGTTCTATCATTCGTTTCGATACGAACTCAGCAGTATTGTTGAACGCGTCTAACGCTCCGGTAGGTACTCGTATCTTCGGTCCTGTTACTCGTGAACTACGTACTGAAAAATTCATGAAAATCATTTCCCTGGCACCGGAAGTACTTTAAGCCCCTTACGGGGCTTTCGTATGAGACGGAAGCAGGAAGTGGAGACAAATAATGCGTAAGTTAATTAAAGGCGATGAAGTTGTAGTTATCGCTGGCAAGGATAAAGGTAAGCGCGGCAAAATTACTTCGGTAATTTTTGACGCTAAGAAAGGCGACAAGTTTTTAGTGTCTGGTGTCAATATGATTAAAAAACACCAGAAGCCAAACCCACAGGCGCAAGTCGTGGGCGGCATCATTGAAAAAGAAGCTCCAATTGCAGTTTCTAATGTTGCTATCTTCAACCCGGAAACTAATAAAGGTGACCGTGTTGGCTTCAAGACGAATGAAGACGGAACTAAGGTTCGCATCTTCAAATCCACTAACAAAGTTATCGGTGAATAAGGGATACGACTATGTCTAGACTTAAAGATCTATACAAAGCTGATGTTGTGCCCGCGCTTTTAAAAGAGTTCGGTTACGCAAACGTCATGGAAGTGCCACGCGTCACCAAAGTAACTTTGAACATGGGTGTCGGTGAAGCGTTAGGCGACAAAAAGCAATTGGAAAGTGCTGTTAAAGATTTAGAAGCGATCTCTGGTCAAAAAGTTGTTGTGACCAAGGCTCGTAAATCTGTTGCAGGCTTTAAAGTTCGTGAAGGTTGGCCGATTGGTGCCAAGGTAACACTACGTAAAGAACGTATGTGGGAATTCTTGGATCGTTTGGTTGACATTTCTTTACCTCGTGTACGTGACTTCCGCGGTATTAACCCTAAGTCATTCGATGGGCGTGGTAACTACAGCATGGGTGTTAAAGAGCAGATCATCTTCCCAGAGATCGAATACGATAAAGTGGATAAGTTGCGTGGTATGGACATTACCATCACTACAACTGCTCGCACCAATGACGAAGGCCGCGCTCTATTGAAAGCGTTGTCCTTCCCATTCAAAAGCTAAGGGGTAAGGTTCATGGCTAAAGAGAGTATGAAGGCTCGCGAAGCTAAGCGTGCCAAGCTAGTTGCTAAGTTTGCTGAGAAGCGAGCGAAGTTAAAAGCAATTATCAAAAACCCAGCTTCTTCTGACGAAGATGTATGGGAAGCACAAATAGCGTTGCAAAAGCTTCCAAAAGACGCAAGTCCTGTTAGAATGCAGCGCCGTTGTCAAGTGACGGGTCGTCCACACGCGGTTTACCGTAAGTTTGGTCTATCTCGTAACATACTTCGTGAACAAGCCATGTTAGGCAATGTTCCGGGGCTTAAAAAAGCAAGTTGGTAAGCAAAACGGCCAGGGCCGGAGCAATAACGCTCCGGCTACCGCGTTTTAGCTGATAATAGAGGTTATATTCAATGAGTATGCAAGACACGCTTGCGGATATGTTCACACGTATTCGTAATGCACAGCGTTCCGGTCATGCTGCAGTTGCACTTCCTTCTTCTAAGCAGAAGGTTGCAGTTGCTGAAGTATTGAAAGCCGAAGGTTATGTAGCTGGTTTTAACGTCGAAGGTGATGTTAAGAAAGTTATGACTATCGAGCTGAAGTATTTCGAAGGCAAGCCGGTAATCGAATCGATTAAGCGAATTTCCCGTCCTGGTTTACGTCAATACCGTGGCGCACAGGATCTGCCTAGTGTATCAGGCGGTTTGGGCATTGCTATTATTTCCACTTCTAAAGGCGTCATGACTGATCGCGCAGCCCGAGCTGCAGCAATTGGTGGTGAAGTGCTTTGTGAAGTCTTCTAAGGAGTTAATTTAGCATGTCTCGAATAGCAAAATCTCCTGTGACTATTCCTTCTGGTGTTGAAGTAAAACTGGATAGTTCAGCTATTACAGTTAAAGCCGGTAAGGCAAGTTTAACTCAGGCTCAGCACCCTTCTGTTGAAATTAAACAAGAAGGTGAAGCTCTTACTTTTGTCCCGCGTGACGGTGGCAAAATTGCTCATGCGATGTCTGGTACTATGCGCGCGCTTGTTAACAACATGGTTGTTGGCGTATCACAAGGTTTCGAAAAGAAACTGGTACTTAACGGTGTTGGTTACCGTGCAAAAGCAGCGGGCAAGTCCGTCAATCTAACTCTTGGCTTTTCACATCCAGTGGATTATGACTTGCCAGAGGGTGTTTCCGCAGAAACGCCAAGCAACACTGAGATCGTACTGAAAAGTGCTGATAAGCAGTTGCTAGGTCAGGTTGCCGCAGAAATCCGCGCATTCCGTCCGCCAGAGCCATATAAAGGCAAGGGTGTACGTTACGCTGACGAATACGTTCGTCGTAAAGAAGCTAAGAAGAAGTAAGGGCATAGGTTATGAGCGAAAAGAAAATTTCCCGTTTACGCCGTGCTCTTCGCAGCCGCGTAAAAATACGCGATTTGCGTATGCATCGTTTGTGTGTAAACCGTACAAACCAGCATATTTATGCGCAAATCATCGCGCCGAATGGCAGCGAAGTTATCGCCAATGCATCGACATTGGACGAATCGCTGCGTAAAGGTGCAACTAGTAATGCTGATGCTGCCGCTAAAGTAGGTGCTCTTATTGCAGAGCGCGCTAAAGCAGCAGGTATCGAACAGGTGGCTTTTGATCGATCTGGTTTTAAATACCATGGTCGTATTAAGTCTTTGGCAGACGCGGCCCGTGAAGGCGGCCTGAAATTCTAAGGTGTGAATGATGGCGAATAATGATCAAGTTCAAGCTGGCGGTGATCTGCAAGAAAAGTTAGTTCAGGTTAACCGAGTAGCAAAAGTTGTTAAGGGTGGTCGTATTTTCGGCTTCACAGCCTTAACAGTTGTAGGTGATGGCAACGGTAAAGTTGGCTTCGGTCGCGGTAAAGCGAAAGAAGTTCCTGTTGCTATCCAGAAGGCGATGGATTCTGCACGCAGAAACATTGTCGAAGTTAATATCGTTGATGGCACATTACAGTACCCTGTAAGCGCTCGTCACGGTGGTTCAAAGGTATACATGCAACCGGCATCAGAAGGTACTGGTGTAATTGCAGGCGGTGCGATGCGTGCTGTTCTGGAAGTTGCAGGTGTACATAATATTCTTGCTAAGTGTTATGGCTCTACAAACCCAGCGAACGTTGTTCGTGCAACGGTTAAGGGTTTATCCATGATGCGTTCACCAGATGAGATCGCTGCGAAGCGTGGCCTGTCTGTTGAAAATATTCTGGGGTAAATAACCATGGCTAAGAAAACAGTAAAAGTTCAATTAGTTCGTAGCCCAATTGGCTGCCAACCTAAGCACCGTTTATCGGTAAAAGGTTTAGGTCTGTCAAAGATCAATCAGGTTCGTGAACTCGAAGATACGCCCGCGGTTCGCGGTATGATCAATAAAGTGAACTATCTAGTTCGTGTTATTGAGGAGTAACGAAATGTTTTTAAATACTATCAGCCCAGCGGAAGGCGCTAAGTCTTCAGCTAAGCGTGTCGGTCGTGGTATCGGCTCAGGCTTAGGTAAAACCGGTGGTCGCGGACACAAGGGTTTGAAGTCTCGCTCTGGTGGTTCCGTTAAGCCAGGCTTCGAAGGCGGTCAAATGCCTTTGCAGCGTCGTTTGCCTAAGTTTGGTTTTAACTCGCGTAAAGCAGCATTGGTTGCAGAAATTCGTTTGAACGAATTAGCGCTAGTTGAAGGCGATACAGTTGATCTTGAAGCGCTTAAGAAAGCGGACATCATCGGTGAAAAGATTCAACGTGCACGCGTTATTCTTTCTGGTGAGATCAAATCAGCGGTTACCGTTAAAGGCTTAAAAGTTACCAAAGGCGCTAAAGCTGCAATTGAAGCGGCAGGCGGCAAGGTAGAGGAATAACCACTAATGACCAATCAAGGATTACCTTCAGGAATCGGTGGTGGTGCGCTAGGCGAGCTTTGGGCTCGCCTACGTTTCGTATTGCTGGCATTGCTAGTTTATCGAATCGGTGCACACATCCCAGTTCCTGGTATTAACCCGGACCAGTTGGCAGCGTTGTTTGAGCGTAACCAAGATACCATTTTAAGCATGATCAATATGTTTTCTGGTGGTTCTCTTGAGCGTATGAGTATTTTTGCATTGGGCATTATGCCGTATATCAGTGCTTCTATTATCATGCAGCTTTTAACCGTTGTTAGTCCGCAGCTAGAACAGTTGAAAAAAGATGGTGAAGCAGGGCGTCGTAAGATGTCTCAATACACCCGCTATTTAACTTTGGTATTAGCCATTGTTCAGTCTTTAGCGATCTCGGCCGGTCTTGCCAGCCAAGGTATTGCTTTTGCAGCTAGCTTTAGCTTCTACTTCGTCTCTGTTGTTACATTTACAACCGGTACCATGTTTTTGATGTGGCTCGGTGAGCAGATTACAGAGCGGGGTATTGGTAACGGTATTTCCTTGATTATCTTTGCTGGTATCGTCGCAGGCTTACCAGGTGCGATCGGACAAAGTTTCGAGTCTGCACGACTAGGTGAGATAAGCGCTATCGCCTTACTACTTGTCGGTCTTTTTGCCGTAGCAGTAGTGGCGTTTGTTGTCTTTATCGAACGCGGTCAGCGACGTATTACTATTAACTATGCCAAACGACAACAGGGTCGTAAGGTTTTTCAGGCTCAAAGCAGTCACTTGCCACTTAAGGTGAACATGGCCGGTGTAATTCCGCCAATTTTTGCCTCAAGTATCCTTCTATTCCCTGCATCGCTAGGAAACTGGTTTGGCCAGAGAGAAGGTATGGCGTGGTTGCAAGACTTAGCAATCTTGCTGGGTCCTAACCAGCCTTTATACCTCGTGTTGTTTGCGGCGGCGGTTGTGTTCTTCTGCTACTTCTACACTGCGGTTACTTTTAACCCGAAAGAAGTTTCAGAGAACCTAAAGCGTTCAGGTGCGTTTATTCCAGGGATTCGTCCAGGTGAACAAACCTCTCGCTATATCGACGGTGTATCAGCTCGTTTGACGTTCTTCGGCGCGCTATACATTACAGCGGTTTCGCTGTTGCCTCAGGGTCTCGTTGTTGCGGCGAACGTGCCGTTCTATCTCGGTGGAACCTCGTTGCTAATCGTAGTTGTAGTTGTCATGGACTTTATGGCGCAAGTGCAGAGTCATTTAATGTCACATCAGTATTCCTCTCTGATGAAAAAGTCGAATTTAAAATCTTCCGGTAATCTTTTTTAACCGGTAATTGGAGTTAAACATGAAAGTACGTGCATCTGTGAAGAAAATCTGCCGTAGCTGTAAGGTTATCCGTAGAAACGGATCTGTGCGTGTGATCTGTTCTTCTGATCCTAAGCATAAGCAACGTCAAGGTTAACTTTATAATCGGAGTAGTGCTTGCTTTTAGCAGTCGCAAGCGCTATTCTTTCGCGCCCTCGTTTTGGGGGCATGTAAGCATATCGATAGGCATGTCGCTTATCGATCTTATTATAGACGGAGTAAGTTGAATGGCCCGTATAGCAGGCGTCAATATACCTGACAATAAGCATGCGGTGATTTCCCTGACCTATATCTTTGGTATTGGTCGCACCCGTGCTAATGCAATCTGTCAGTCTGTTGGTATTGATCCAACAACTAAAGTATCGAGTCTCGACGAAGCTAAGCTAGATGAGATTCGCGCTGAAGTCGGAAATTTCACTGTTGAAGGTGATCTACGCCGTGACGTACAGATGAATATTAAGCGCTTGATGGATTTGGGATGTAACCGTGGTATTCGTCACCGTCGTAATCTGCCTGTTCGAGGTCAGAATACGAAGAATAACGCACGCACCCGTAAAGGTCCTAAAAAGCCGATCAAACGTTAAGTTTGAATTGCATTAACTAAATTTACATAGGAAATCGAAGATGGCAAAGCCAGGTACGAAGTCACGTAAGAAGGTGAAAAAGCAAGTAGCGGATGGCATTGCGCACATCCACGCTTCTTTTAATAACACCATCGTGACAATCACGGACCGCCAAGGCAATACCCTGAGTTGGGCAACTGCTGGTGGCTCCGGTTTCCGTGGATCGCGAAAGAGCACCCCTTTCGCAGCACAGATCGCTGCAGAGCGCGCTGGTACAGCTGCACAGGAATATGGTCTTAAGAATCTAGACGTGGAAGTTAAAGGTCCAGGTCCAGGTCGCGAATCTGCGGTACGCGCATTAAACGCAGTGGGATATCGAATTAGCAATATTACAGATGTTACCCCTATCCCACATAACGGTTGTCGCCCGCCTAAAAAGCGTCGCGTTTAATAAAGGAGACAGAGATTAATGGCACGTTATATTGGTCCTAAGTGTAAGCTGTCTCGTCGTGAAGGCACTGACTTATTTCTAAAGAGTGGTGTACGCGCACTAGATTCGAAATGTAAGCTCGAGACTGTACCAGGTGTTCACGGTGCTCGTCGCGGTCGCTTATCCGACTATGGTGTACAGCTTCGCGAGAAGCAGAAAGTTCGTCGTATGTACGGTGTGCTTGAAAAGCAATTCCGTAACTACTATTCAGAAGCGGCTCGTATCAAGGGCGCAACAGGTGAAAACCTTTTGCAACTTCTTGAAAGTCGTTTAGATAATGTTGTTTATCGAATGGGTTTTGGTGTGACTCGTGCTGAGTCTCGTCAATTGGTTTCACACAAAGCTATCCTTGTGAATGGTCAATCGGTAAACATTCCGTCATATCAGGTTAAAACAGGTGACGTGATTTCTATTCGTGAAAAATCTGCAAGCCAATTGCGTATTAAAAACGCATTGGATGTGGCTTCTTCAAGAAATCCGGTTTCTTGGGTTGAAGTTGATTCTAAAAAGCTAGAAGGCAAGTTCGTATCTGTTCCAGATCGTGCTGACATCTCAGCTGATATCAACGAAAACTTGATTGTCGAATTGTACTCTAAGTAATCTCACTGCAAATAGGGGCATCTATGCAGCGTTCAGCAAACGACTTTTTGACACCACGTCATATTGATGTACAGGAAGTAAACGCCAACCGAGCAAAAATAACACTAGAACCGCTTGAGCGTGGTTTTGGTCATACTCTAGGTAACGCGTTACGTCGTATTCTGCTGTCCTCAATGCCAGGCGCAGCGATCACCGAAGTTGAAATAGACGGTGTTTTGCATGAATACAGCTCAATTGAAGGTGTGCAGGAAGATGTACAAGAAATCCTGCTTAATCTGAAAGACGTTGCTGTTAAGCTTCATGATCGCGATGAGTGTACTCTGACCCTGAAAAAATCAGGTGCGGGCACACTGACTGCTGGTGATATTCAACTCGATCACGGTGTTGAAATAGCCAACCCATCTCACGTTATTGCTCACATGGGCACTAGCGCAGATGTAAACATGACACTGAAAGTGTCATTGGGTCGAGGCTATGTTCCAGCAGAAGCCCGAGGCAGCGAAGAAGACGAGAGTAAACCAATTGGTCGCTTGCAGTTAGATGCGACATTTAGTCCAGTTCGCCGTGTTGCTTACAGTGTTGATAATGCACGTGTTGAGCAACGTACCGACCTGGATAAATTAGTGATAGAGCTAGAAACCAACGGTACGCTAGACCCTGAAGAAGCTATTCGTCGTTCAGCGACAATTCTTCAACAGCAAGTTGCTGCGTTCGTTGACTTAGACCATCAGGCAGAAGCCGTTCAGGAGAAGGAAGAAGATAAAATCGATCCTATTCTGCTACGTCCTGTTGATGATCTTGAGCTTACCGTACGTAGTGCGAACTGCTTAAAAGCAGAGAACATCTACTACATTGGTGATCTGATTCAGCGCACAGAAGTTGAGCTGTTGAAAACACCTAACTTAGGTAAGAAGTCTCTCACTGAAATTAAAGATGTATTGGCATCCAAAGGCCTGTCTCTAGGAATGGTTCTAGAAGCTTGGCCGCCTGCAAGTTTAAAGAATGACGACAAGGTTCTTGTTTAACCTTTAGTCTGACTGGTAAGGAATATAGAAATGCGTCATCGTAAAAGTGGACGTCACTTTAATCGCACCAGCGCTCACCGTAAGGCTATGTTGCAGAACCTAGCAAACAGCCTATTCGAGCATGAAGTTATTAAAACGACGTTACCTAAAGCTAAAGAATTACGACGTGTAGCTGAGCCACTTATCACATTAGCAAAAGAAGATTCTGTTGCTAATCGTCGTTTGGCTTTCGACCGCACTCGTTCAAAAGAGTCTGTAGGTAAATTATTCAACGAATTGGGTCCTCGCTATGAAGCGCGCCCAGGTGGCTATATGCGTGTTCTTAAGTGCGGTTTCCGTGCTGGAGATAGCGCACCAATGGCTATTGTTGAGCTAGTTGATCGTCCAGTAGTCGAAGAAGTAGAAGACTAATCTCTGGATGTATAAAAAAACCCAGCCTTTGCTGGGTTTTTTGTTTTCTGGCTTAAAAAAATCGGGCTAAAAATTAGCAGCCCAGTGACATTAAAGTGTCATGATTCTTTAATAGATCGAAGCCGTCTATTTTCATCAATTGCCACATAAACGAATTCCGCTTCTGTTACTTTTTGGCGTTCATCGTCTTCTGGCATTCTGCTCCATACTTCTACTGAGATTCTGATAGAGCTTCTGCCGATCGAATTAATGTGTGTGTAGCAACAGACAACAGAGCCGACTTTTATTGGTCGAATGAAGCTCATGTCACCAATAGCCATGGTAGCGGTACGGCCTTGGGTAGCTCTATTAGCCACGATGCTAGCGGCAGAGTCCATTTGAGTGACAAGCCAACCACCTGAAATATCACCAATAGGGTTAGCATCAGATGGCATAGCCAATACACGTAACTGTAGGTCGCCGCGTGGTTCAGGGTTGGATTCGTCTAGTTTCTTCATAGCTTGCCATTAGAATTTTAGTTGTTGGTATTATTGTGAATCAGTATACGCAGGCCATTATAATTTTCCCATAGCTTAATGAATTCGTTGACTGATGCCTGTAACATAACTGACATAATTATTTCATATGATTGTCATTAGTGGTGACTACGATGCTTTCCGAGTTGAAGGCTCAGACCTAAATTTTTGGAGGAAATCCTGTGAAAAAAACGATTCTTGCTGCTGTACTAGCGACAACTGCAACAATGGCAGCAATGCCAAGCTTTGCACGTGACCAAATTAGCATTGTAGGTTCATCTACAGTTTATCCGTTCGCGACTGTCGTTGCAGAGCGTTTTGGTAAGTCAACTTCTTACGCGACACCAACTATTGAATCTACAGGTTCTGGTGGTGGTTTGAAGTTGTTCTGTGAAGGTGTTGGTGAAAACACGCCAGACATCACTAACTCTTCTAGCTACATCAAAAAATCTCAGTACGAAGCATGTGCAGAGAAAAACATCGACATTATCGAAGTTAAAATCGGTTATGACGGTATTGCTCTAGCAAACAGCAAGGCAGGCGTTAAGTTAGACGTTAGCCAAAAAGATTTGTTCTTGGCTCTAGCTGCTGAAGTTCCAAATGCAAGTGGTAAGCTTATCCCTAATCCGAACAAAACTTGGAAAGATGTTAACTCTTCACTTCCAGCTGTTGCGATTCGTGTTTTAGGTCCACCACCAACTTCAGGTACTCGTGCAGCATTTGTTGAGCTTGTAATGGAAGAAGGTTGTGAAGCATTCGAAGGTCTAAGCGATGAAGTATGTAGTTCTATGCGTGAAGACGGTGCATTCGTTGAAGCTGGTGAAAACGACAACCTAATCGTACAGAAGCTTGTTGCTGACACTACCGCTTACGGTATCTTTGGTTACTCTTTCTTAGACCAAAACAGCGATAAATTACAAGGTGCTTCATTCAACGGTGTTGATATTTCTTTCGATAACATTGCTGATGGTTCTTACCCTGTTTCTCGCCCATTGCACTTCTTCATTAAGAAGCAACACATTGGCGTTGTTCCAGGTATCGTTGAATACGCAGAGTTATTCCTAAGCCCAGCTGCACAATCAGCAGACGGCTACCTAGCAGAGAAAGGTTTGATCCCTCTAGGTGCTGCAGAGCTTAAGAAATACCGTAACGACCTTAAGAAGCAGAACGTTCTAGTTATTAAATAACGTAAGCTTTGTTAAGATATAGAGGAAGAGCCCAGCACATGCTTGGCTCTTTTTTTGTGTTACAGGGCCAGAGAAATTCTGGTCATAAATAAACGTTAACTCCCTGGTTAATTTAATTAGTTAACCCGCTTTAAGGTGATAGGGAGTGGTTGTTCAGGAGCCAACATGACGACGTCGTCTTTGTTTTTGTTGCTGATCGCTATTGTCGTAGTGTCATTTATTTTCGGACGAAAACGTTCGTTAGAGATGGCTCAGTCGGTCGGTGGCATCAGATATCTGCATTCGTTGCCAAACTATTACGGTCTTATGGCCGCAGCTTGGGCTGCTATTCCTGGGGTGCTTTTATTGGCCTTATGGAGTGTGTTTCAGGACGTCATCATCCAAAGTTCTGTCACTCATTTGTTGCCAGAGAGTTACCTCACATTAACCGGTTCGGATTTGGAGCTGGTTTGGGCAGAGATATACAATTTACAGAACGGCATTTTAACCGAAGCATCTGACCCTGCATTTTATGTTGTCGTCGACGCACTTAATAATTTGATGGCAAGCAGCCGAATGGGTAAAACTATTCTAGTGATAGCCCTTACTGTGTTAGGTGGTGTATGGGGCTGGCGTCTGATTAAGCCTGAACAGCGTGCGCGCAACCAGTTCGAAAAAGTGCTTGAAGTACTACTATTGGCGAGTTCTATGATCGCCATTCTAACCACTGTCGGTATTGTGTTTTCGGTGGTGTTTGAATCTATTCGATTTTTCCATAAAGTTCCGTTTCATGAGTTCGTCTTTGGCCTGAAATGGAGCCCACAAATTGCTATTAATGCCGAGGTGGCAGGTTCTTCTGGTGCCTTTGGTGCGATCCCTCTATTTGTTGGTACCTTGATGATTGCTGCGATTGCACTGCTCGTTGCAGTGCCGATTGGCTTAATGACAGCGGTCTACCTTGTTGAGTATGCCAGCTCAAAAGTGCGCTCTATCGTAAAACCATTACTTGAAGTCCTAGCCGGTATCCCAACGGTTGTTTATGGTTTTTTTGCAGCCTTGACTATGGCGCCGCAATTGAAAAGCTTCTTTGAAGGCTTTGGCGTCGACGGTGTTTCATCAGAAAGCGCCTTAGCGGCAGGCCTTGTTATGGGCATTATGATTATCCCTTTTGTATCGAGTCTTGCGGATGATGTTATTAATGCCGTGCCTCGCTCGTTACGTGATGGCTCGTACGGTTTAGGTGCAACAAAAAGTGAAACTGTTAAGCAGGTTATTTTTCCTGCCGCCTTGCCGGGTATCGTCAGTGGCGTATTGCTAGCCGCTTCAAGAGCCATTGGTGAAACCATGATCGTGGTTATGGCTGCAGGTTTGGCTGCAAATCTAACGGCTAATCCTTTAGATGCAGTAACAACGGTAACCGTTCAGATCGCGACTTTGTTAGTTGGCGACCAAGAGTTCGACAGTGCCAAAACCCTAGCTGCTTTTGCTCTCGGTTTAATGCTGTTCTTTGTAACGCTGATGCTAAACGTTATCGCATTGGCCGTGGTTAAGAGGTTTAGAGAACAATATGACTGATCAATCAATGAATGCTATTGAGCGTTTGGCAGAAACTAAAAATGAGCGCATGGCTAAAAACCTAACCAAGCGTTATGCCAAAGAAAAACGTTTTCAGGCTTATGGAATTGCATCCATCTGTATTGGTATGGCTTTCTTGGCTTTGCTGTTAGGTACGATTTTTTATGGTGGTACATCCTCGTTCATTACGACTGAAATCAAGCTAACGATTAACTACGATGCCGATGTAATTGGTGTTACCGATCTGACTGACGAAGAAGAGTTGGCTTGGGCGGATTGGCGTGGTTTGCTAACTACATCATTGGCTGAACGTTTTCCAGATGTCAGCGGTCGCCAGCAAGTTCGTCAGCGTAATGCGTTGATCAGTAGCATCGCTGAGTATGAGATACGCGATCGCTTATTGGCTCATCCAGAGTTATTAGGCACCACTGAAGAGCTTTGGATTGTTGCCGATGATGAAATCGATGCCGTGATGAAAGGCCAGGTTGATCGCACGGTTGCTGAGAGCGAGCGTCGTATCACAGACTTACAGCTGGCAATGATCGATGATCTAAAAGAAAGTGGCGACATTAAAAAGAAATTTAATACCATCTTCTTTACTGCGGGAGACTCTCGTGAACCTGAGCAGGCCGGTATTCGCGGCGCGATGATTGGTTCTTTTTATACCTTGCTAGTGACCTTGATGCTGTCGTTCCCGATTGGTGTTGCAGCAGCGATTTACCTAGAAGAGTTTGCTCCTAAGAACCGATTCACTGAAATTATTGAGGTGAACATTAATAACTTAGCAGCAGTGCCTTCTATTGTCTTTGGTTTGCTGGGTTTAGCCGTGTTTATCAACCTATTTCACTTGCCGCGATCAGCTCCGGTTGTTGGTGGTTTGGTGCTGACGTTGATGACATTGCCAACCATTATTATTTCTTCGCGCTCTGCTATTAAAGCGGTGCCGCCTTCTATCCGCGAAGCGGCATTAGGTCTTGGCGCATCGAAAATGCAGATGGTGATGCATCATGTTTTACCTTTGGCGATGCCGGGTATGTTAACCGGAACGATCATCGGCATGGCGCAAGCGTTAGGTGAAACAGCGCCATTATTGATGATTGGTATGGTTGCCTTTATTGCCGATGTGCCTAACGGCGCACTTGATCCGGCGACCGTATTGCCGGTGCAAGTGTATTTGTGGTCCGACTTACCAGAGCGCGCTTTCGTCGCCAAAACGTCAGGTGCCATCATGGTGTTGCTAGGCTTCTTAGCCGTCATGAACCTGTTGGCCGTGTATTTACGTAAGAAATTTGAGAAAACTTGGTAAGACCAGTCAGAATATTTAAAGGGGTTTAATTGTGGCCACAAATAACAGTAATGAAATAGCTCAAATCTTCGAAGGCTGGACAGAGACCGTTGGTAAGCCAACGTTAGCCAGTAACGCTCGAATGAGTGCGCGCGGAGTCGATGTATTTTACGGCGATAAACAAGCGATTTTTGGCGTCGATTTAGACATCGGCAAAAACCAAGTATTGGCAATGATCGGACCTTCGGGTTGCGGTAAATCGACTTTCTTGCGTACGCTGAATCGCATGAACGATACGATTGATATCTGCCAGATCAAAGGCGAAATTAAGCTCGACGAAGAAAACATCTATGGTAAAAAAATGGATGTTGTGAATCTTCGAGCTAGAGTAGGTATGGTATTCCAAAAGCCAAACCCATTCCCTAAATCCATTTACGACAACGTTGCCTACGGACCTCGTATCCATGGCTTGGTAACTCGTAAAGCCGAGCTGGATGAAGTGGTTGAAACAGCGCTGCGTAAAGCCAGTATTTGGGATGAAGTTAAAGATCGTTTAGATCAACCAGCAACGGGTCTATCGGGCGGTCAGCAACAGCGACTTTGTATTGCCCGTACTATTGCCGTTTCACCAGAAGTTATTCTGATGGATGAGCCCTGTTCTGCACTTGATCCGATTGCAACCGCACGGATTGAAGAGTTGATTACCGAGCTAGCAGAAAACTACACCATTGCGATTGTGACACACAGTATGCAACAGGCTGCTCGCGTATCTCAGCGAACAGCTTACTTCCATCTGGGTCGCCTCGTTGAAGTCGGTGATACCGATAAAATCTTTACCGCACCAGAACATCGTTTAACAGAAGACTACATTACGGGTCGTTTCGGTTAAGGAGAGAGCAATGCCTAATTTTTCAATAGATCAACACACCTCTGCGCAGTTTAACGCAGAGCTAGAAGAAGCTCGCAAAAACCTAATGGAAATGGGTGGAATTGTAGAGCAGCAAATTGAGATCGCACTGAAATCATTGATTGATGTTGATATCGAGTTGGCTGAAAAAACCATCAAGATGGATAAAGAAGTCAACAAGATGGAAGTCAAAATCGATAAGGAAACGACTCAGATTTTGGCGAAACGCCATCCGGCGGCAACCGATTTGCGCTTTATCATTTCTGTTTCGAAAACAGTCAATGATTTAGAGCGAATTGGTGACGAAGCTTCAAAAATCGCCCAGCAGTCGATCGAGCTATCTAAAGATGGTGCCGGCCCTCAAGGCTATGTCGAATTGCGTCACATCGGTGAAAAAGTCCGAGAAATGGTACAGGCCTCGCTTGATGCCTTTGCGCGTTTGGATACCGATGCCGCGTTTGAAGTGTTGCAGCAAGATAAAAAGGTCGATTTAGAGTACAACACCGCAGTACGTACGCTAGTCACCAAAATGATGGAAGATCCACGCACCATCACTCGCGCGATCAACGTTCTTTGGTCACTTCGTGCCTTCGAACGTATTGGTGATCATGCCCGCAACATTGCCATGAACGTTATTTATCTCGTTAAGGGCAAGGACGTACGCCACAAGAAACTAGAAAAAATCGAAGAAACGCTGAACAAGTAAGCAAGGTTCCCGCTAATTCTCGATTATTAAGGCCGCAACGAGCAATCCGCGCGGCTTTTTTCTGCCTAGAAAACCGAGCTAAAAATAAAAAGCTGTTATTTATCATATAGTTGTTGACCTTTTTGTAACGGATCTATATAGTTCGCCTCCGTTAGCCGACATAGCTCAGTTGGTAGAGCAACTGACTTGTAATCAGTAGGTCCCGAGTTCGACTCTTGGTGTCGGCACCAAACATAGAAAGCCCCGTAACCATTTGGTTACGGGGCTTTCGTCATTATGGGCTAGTGATAAATGGATTATTTTTAAAACTAGATCTCAAATCTTCAGATTCCAGCTTTTTTGCTCTCGCACCGCTTGATGATTTATGGCTCAATAGCCTAAGTTATTTATTTACTTATCCTTACATATACAGAGTAGTAGCTCATGATTACTGATTTACTGGTACAGTTTTCGGATTTCTTCCGACCGCATTTAACCTTTATATCGTCAGCTCTTATTGCAACCATCTTGACGATCTACGGCGGGCATTTGAATAAAGCCATTTGGGCTTTAGTAGGAAATGCTCATTTTGTTATACGAACCTTGGTCTTTGTCGCTTTATGTACGTTTGGATACGGCGCTATCGCTGTTTATTGCTTACCTATAGTCGAAGAACTGTTTCTGTTCTCCGGTCACATGTGGCTTGGTGTACTGATCGTCGTCAGCTTTGCTTTCATTGGCTATCTGGCCGAAAAGCACAGTCGCAAAGAGTAATCGCAGCCCTTGGGCTGAGCTTAGCTCCAGCACTGTTTGCGTTTGAACAAAGTGGCCACCAGATGGTGGCACAGCTGATGATTCCTTACCTGAACAGCGGTGCTCAGGCAGAAATGCAGCGCCTGCTTGGTGATAATTGGCAGCGCAGTCTGGTGCGTAATGCGGCTTCGGTAGAAGCTGAAATGACGCGACCATCTAAGCCACACCTTCGAGCTTTGCAGTTCACCCTATTCGATGTTGATGACGAGGGTTTCGACCCTGCTAAGCATTGTCCTAATGCGGTCTGTTCGGTTGGTGCCATTTTAGAGTCAGAGCAAGTCTTGCAGATCAGTTCGTACTCGGTTCGGGAAAAACGCGAAGCGCTGCAATATTTAATGCATTACACCTTAGAGCTGCACATTCCAATGAATAGCGGGCTTATTCGTGACGAAGGTGGCCAAAAGATCTTTTTGGATGGTGAATCGTTACAGCCTATTAACCTGTCGTTTATTTGGAACTATGACCTGTATCGACGGTTAGATGCGCACTGGTTCGGTTTTGCTCAAGAACTGTATCGCGAAATGCGCGCCATGGAAGATTTAGATAGCTGGGTCGAATCCGACAGGCCTCAAGATTGGGCTTACGAAACCAACCGTATAGCCGTTGAGCAAGCTTATCCGTTGGCTGCCGAAGGCCGTTATTCCGCCGAGTTAATGAACGAAGGCCAGAAAATATTGGAACTGCAATTGATGAAGGCGGCCTATAGAACGGCTTTTTTACTCAATAAAATGCATCCTGAGCCGACAGAGTTAATGACGCAGGAAGATAGTGAATAAGTCAGATAATTTCCTACCTATTTGCTAAACGCTTGCTAAGCTTATAATTCTTATGATCGATTAGTTTATAACTGGCTAAGCTGGAAAAGCTTAGCTTGCGCGTCCTAGTCGTCGTTAATTTTATTCATTTTCGAGGGATACATGCAGAAGCTCAATTTTCTGATCGTAGATGACGCTTCCTTTATACGCGACTTGGTGAAAAGAGCGCTGAAAAGTCAGTTTCAAAACTGCCAGATTGATGAAGCCGCCAATGGCAAAAAGGGCCAAACCCTTTTAACCAAAAATCAGTACGACCTGATCCTTTGTGATTGGGAAATGCCAGAGATGTCAGGCTTAGAGTTGCTGCAATGGTATCGCGGCTATGAAGTCGAAAATGGCATCACTAAAAAGCCTTTTATGATGGTGACCAGTCGTGGTGAAAAAGAGCATGTTGTTACCGCAGTACAGGCAGGTGTTTCAGAATACATTGGCAAGCCATTTAGCCCAGATCAGTTACTGAAAAAGGTTTTCAAACTCTTACTGGTGACTCATAAAGAGCTGATTCGCGCCATTGTTGCGGGCACGCAAGAGAAAAACCCTTTTGCGCCAGCTTCGCCAGGAGTCGGTAGTAATGATTCTGCATCTCTATTAACAGGAGGTGGCGCTGCACCGGCGGCAAAACAGCCTGCAAAAACCAGTGCAGCTCAATCATCAGCCGGTCTATTAGCTGCCGGCTCTATGAGTAATTCGCTCGTTGATAAAACACCAGCGAGGGGCGCAGCAGCCAAAGGCGGTAAGAAAAATCTTGGTAACGTTGATATTCGTACTCCGGATAATAGTTGGAATGCGATACTTAGAGATATCAACCTAACAGGTGCCTCAGTACAGATTGATTTTTCTGGTTCGGCACCACCGAGGGTGCTTGAGCAGGTGGTTATTGATATTCAGCCTAAAGGTCGCGACATTGCGCGTATCAATGCCTTTGTAACATCAGTTGGACTCACATCGAAGGCGCTTGATTGCCATCAGGCTGACGTGATGATCCATGTTGTTGATGACGATAATGATAAGATGGAAGCGCTTACTTACTTTGTTGCAGAGGTGCGCCGATAGGCGCATTGCTCTGCGAGCCATCATTTCTGGTGGCTTTTTCTCTCTGCCCTTTGGCTGTCTTTTCTTTTTATTTCTTGTTCGACTGTAAACCGCCGTACTGCTTAATTTGGGTAGTTTGCTAGGCTCTAGGCTAGAACTGCTAGTTGGAATATTCCGTTTCTACCTGTTCTGGGCTTAGTAAGCGAGATTCAGGGAACATGCAGCTAAAGGTCGATCCTTTGCCTTTTTCACTGCGAATATCTAGGCGAGCTTCGTGGCGTGCCAAGGCGTGCTTAGTAATCGCCAGCCCTAAGCCGGTGCCACCCTGTTCGCTCGAGCGGCCAGGATCGACGCGATAAAAGCGTTCGGTTAAGCGTGGGATATGATGCTGTTCAATGCCTTCACCTTCATCCGTGACGCTTAACACGGCACCGCGTTTGGTTTTGTGCCAGCTGATGGTGACTGTCGTTCCTGCAGGGCTATAGTTAACGGCGTTAAATACTAGGTTATTCAGTGCGGAGCGGACTTCACTACGACTGCCGCGCAACCAGTAATCGCTTTGGCAGTCGATAACAATGTTATGGTTTTGACTGGCTGAAAGCTCGCTAGCATCGGCGGCGGCCTGCTCAATAAAGCTGGGTAAATTGATGGCGTGATCAGTTTGATTATGTTCGCTGTCCAGCCGAGTGAGCAGCAACAGGTCATTGACCAGATTAGCCATACGCAAGGTTTGGTTGTTCATGGTATTTAACGCCTTTTCGATTGGCGGCGCTAAATTTTCAGAAAAACTAAGGATGTTTTCTAAATGGCCTTTGAGCACGGTAATAGGTGTTTTTAACTCGTGCGAGGCATTGGCAACAAAGTCCTGACGCATCTGTTCTAGTTGAGTCAGTCGTGTTACGTCGCGCAAGAACAGTAAACGCTCACCTTCACCGTAGACCGTCAATGAGATCTGAATAAAACCCTGTTGCTGAGCCGGGTTTTCTAAGGTGATCGGGTCGAGAGTGGCGTGCCGATTGTAATATTTGATAAAGCTAGGATCACGAATCAGGTTGGTCAGCAATTGGCCATGATCGTTTTTCCGTAAGTTCAGTAAGTCTCTTGCCGCGCTGTTCCACCATTGGATGCCGCCATTGGCGTCGAGAATGATAATGCCGTCGCTAAGCGCTTCAGTGGAACTGCGAATACGCTTTAGTACACCTCGATATTCACGAATTTGATCACGGTGATCTCGCTGTACGCGATAGAGGTGATCAAAAATAAGACCCCAAAGACCACTCGAGTCCGGCGGGGTTTTACGAGAACCAGAAACCAGCCAAGAGACCAAGCGGTGCTGTTGGTAGAGAATCCAGAAGAGGTAGCCCGTTACAGCCATGGTTGCCCATAACCAGGGCGCGCCAAACAAGTAACCGACCGTTAAAATTAAGATAAAAGAAACGATCAGTTTTTGGTAATAGTTTGGCCGTATATCGCGAATCATTGACTATCCATTTCGGTTAGCTTGGTCGAGAATCGATATCCTGTTCCGCGCACCGTTTGAATTAAAGGTTTAAATTCGTCGCCCAGTGCTTTACGGAGTCTTCGTATATGAACATCCACCGTGCGCTCGTCGACATAAACATTTCCACCCCAAACCTGGTCTAGCAATTGGCTGCGCGTATAGGCGCGCTCAGGGTGGCTCATAAAGAATTGTAACAGTCTAAACTCGGTTGGGCCCATGGAAAGTTCAGCACTATGAGCGGTGACTCGGTGTGAGTTAGGGTCCAAACGTAAACCGTTAACATCGATCGGGGCATCAATCCCCGCGGGCGTAGAGCGCCGTAAGACGGCCTTTAGGCGTGCTACTAACTCTCTCGGTGAGAAAGGCTTGGTAATGTAATCATCAGCACCGGCCTCTAAGCCTGCAATTTTATGATCCTCTTCACCTTTGGCGGTGAGCATGATGATTGGAATCTCAGCGGTTAGAGGGTCCCGTTTTAAGCGACGCGCCAGTTCAACACCACTGACATGCGGCATCATCCAATCTAGCAGAATAAGATCCGGTTTTTGGTCAACAACAAGACCGTGGGCATCTTGCCCGTTAGCCGCTTCAATAGTGTGATAGCCAGCCATCTCTAAAGCCGCTGCAATCACTTCTCGGATTGCCGCTTCGTCATCGACAATTAAAATGCTCCGCGTTGACATCTCTGTGTCCTCCACAAAATAGCGAAAATAATCGCACTATTTAACGCGACATATATGACAAAAATACTACAACTGTCATACAACTGTCAGAAAGTAGTAGCGTAGTGGAGAATGAGAGTTGTAAACAGCAATAAACCGATCCAGTGGTTATTTAAAAATGCTTTAAAGCAGGCGTCACGATCACGGTGCCGAATCAACCATTGCTGGTAGCCAAACAGTAAGGCTGTCAGCGAGACGCCGATCCACCAAAATAGCCCGAGTTCGGCTTGTAGGCCTAATAGCGCCCAGCTGGTTAGTGCTAATAGCTGGATGAGACCGACGATTAGTCGATCGTATTGACCAAATAAAATGGCCGTTGAACGTACGCCTAGCTGCAAATCGTCGTCACGATCAACCATCGCGTAAAGGGTGTCGTAGGCAACGGTCCAGAGTACGGTGGCTAAAAACAATAACCAGGTGCTGTTAGACAGTGGCACATCAAGAGCGCTATACGACATGGGAATCGCCCAAGCGAAAGCCGCGCCGAGAACAACTTGCGGCAAATAGGTGTAGCGTTTCATGAATGGATAGCAGGCGGCTAATAACACGGCGACCAGCGACAGCTGTACCGTTCGCCAGTTGGTTAGTAGCACCAATAAAAACGACATTAAAATAAGGCCAAAAAATAAGAACAATGCTTCTCTTTCGGTTACCAAGCCTAACGGAATCGGTCTGTTTTTAGTGCGCTTAACATGGCCGTCGATTTTTCGGTCAGCGTAGTCGTTAATAATGCAGCCCGCTGAACGCATAAAGATGACACCCAAAATAAAGATGATAAAGACTTTAGGGTCAGGGAAGCCTTCGGCTGCGATCCATAGCGCACTTAATGTCGGCCAGAGCAATAGATAAATGCCAATTGGGCGATTCAAACGAGTGAGATGGATGTAGTGTTTTAAGGATTCTTTATTCATAGAATCGGTACTGACTCCGTATCGAGAATGTATGTCTGGTCGTATCGCAGCGGCTTATTGTGAATCATTGGTCGCCCATTCGTTGACTAATCATTCACTGGTTGACAAGTTAATAGGCGGGCGCGTCGTGTAAAAATACTTCTGTCACCACCACAGGGTAGTCGTCTAGGCAGTATTTGGTTCGTCGCCCCCAAAGCTCATCCGCTGATGTTGAACCTGTAGGGTTAATTAAAGCACTGACCGGCAATTTTGCTGCGCTTCTGTCTGCTATTTTTAATCTAGGGTTTGCAAACAGCAGTTCACCCAAGGGGCGATTGTTCAGTTTTTGCAGTTCGCTTAACGGACTGTTGTCGATCAGCGGCATAACGCTACGTGCAAATACCCAAGGTTGGCCGTCACCCAATAAATAAACTTCACGCACCCAGTAATTGGGATAGATCTGTGCAACATCAAGGCTGAGTTGTTCATGCGGATCAATTTCAGCCAGGCGCTCATGGATGATGTTGACTGAAAATTGTTGGCAGCGGTCTTTTAATCGCAGCGTCAGCGACTCGGTATTACAAAGCCATTGCAGTGTCATGGCACTAAGTGATGAGTCTTTTTTAATGGCTGTACACGAGCCCCACAGGGAGTCTTGGTAGTGATCAAGCCAGTTGTTAGGGTCTTTGCTGAGCGGCATCAAGAATGGCCTCGTAAAAAATCGACACTATTATTAAGTAGTGGTTGATCGACTGTAAATGTTCTCTAGTCTTTAATAATACCGATTGAGGGAAAATAGGCTTGGCAAAAGCCTCTAGGACTGGGTAACCTAGCTGAACTTGAGTTTTTATCGGTGCTAATAACCGCGTTACAGATATCGAGCTATAAGAAAAACGACATTATAAAGCGAAATTTTAAAGGGAGTATATCATGCGAAAACCTGATTTAGCGGCGGCTCTAGCAGAGCGAGCAGATCTAACTAAAGACAAAGCTAACGAAGTATTAAACGAACTTCTAGATCAAATAACCCTTACAGTATCGAAAGGTGAATCCGTTTCTCTGATTGGTTTTGGGACATTTGAAACACGTTCACGCGCTAAGCGTATGGGTAAAAACCCTCAAACAGGCGCAGCAATTGAAATTCCAGCCAGTAATACGGTTGCCTTTAAGCCTGGTAAAGCGCTAAAAGAAGCCTGTAATTCGTAATTGAGCGTTTTACATTGAATGATCGTATTGAAAAAGCCCGTTACATTTGTTGCGGGCTTTTTTATGCGCGAGCTAACAGTAGGCGTTCTGATCGATTATTGATCAACTCTGTATTTGATCGGCATAGATTCGTTCTGCTGCTTATGTTTTTGCTGTCGAGCCGTTATTATTGCCGCCAGTTTTTACTATTGTCATTTATCATAATCGTAGCTAAGAGAGGACTTCATGGATGTTCAGCAACAGATAAAATCTTTAGTGCATGTTGAAAAGGTGCGCGTAAGAGATCCTGGGGTCATTATCCTCACGGGGCCATCTAGTTGTGGTAAGGGCGAGGTTGCTAATGCACTTTGTCGAACATTATCCATCCGCCCAGAAGCTCATCTGTCGATGGGTGAAATTTTACGTAGCACCTTTCGTGGCGCAAAGGATGATCCAGAATTTGCTGCGCTGTTGGCGTCGAAATACGATCTAAGCGCTGAAACTAATATCTTTGATTGCATCGACACCACCGAAGCACTAACTAATAAAGTACGTTCGTACACCGAAAACCTAGAAAAGTATTTCCAAAAAACAGGCATGGCTGAGCACACCTCGCAACTTGAATGGCTTGAGTTCTGTACCATGAATGGCTTACTGGTGCCGAACCGTTGGACCGAAAATTTCGTTGCGGCACACATTGAGCAAGCCCGTGCCACGCGCGAAGAAACCTTTATTTTAGATGGTTACCCGCGAACGGTGCGAGCAGCGGAACACCTGTTGGGCTTTTTAGAGTCGATGGATATTCCAGTATTAGCCGTGATGCATTTGAGCATCAGCCGACAAGAGATGATGAGCCGAGCGCAAGCTCGTGGCCGCGCCGATGACGATGAAGAATCGTTGCATAAGCGTTTTCAATTCTATATTGAAAATGTTCAGCCCAGCGTCGACTATATGAAAACTCGACTTGGCTCAGATCGAGTCTCACTGATCGATGCCCATCAGCCAGTTTATGATCAAACAGCCGAAGGCCCGGTGTTTAATTTAGAAGCATCAATTAAAGCGGTAGTGACCAGTGTTATGCGGGCTTTAGGTGTACCACGCGTGGTGTTGAAGGATTTACTTTCAAATTAACCGAGCACTCTTCAGGCGCTCAATTTATTTAATTTATTGTTATAAATTTTGATCTCTCGACAGAGTTCAGTAACGGTTTTACGGAGTTTTGCTATGAATAAAAACATTATTTCTACCGATAACGCCCCAGCGGCAATTGGAACCTATTCACAGGCTGTAAAGGTCGGTGACACCGTTTATTTGTCTGGCCAAATTCCATTGCTACCGAGCACTATGGAACTTATTGGTGAAAATTTTCGCGATCAGGTTAACCAGGTGTTTAAAAACCTAACGGCTGTTTGTGAAGCGGCCGGAGGCTCTTTGCAAGACATCGTTAAGCTGAATATCTTTTTAACCGACTTATCGCATTTCACTGTGGTCAATGAAGTTATGGCTGAATACTTTGAACAGCCTTATCCTGCGCGTGCCGCTATTGGTGTTGCTCAATTGCCAAAAGGCTCGCTGGTGGAAATGGATGGCGTTATGTCATTGGCCTAATCGCCTGCGTTAAGTAGATCGACGCCGCTGCCGTGAGCGAATGTTATCGTTTGGGGCAGCTTTTATCGTTTTGTCGGTAGCCTATTGGCAAAACGATTGGACTGAAAAAGACGCGCATCAGCGTTGCTTTCAAACAGCTTTATTATTCAACGTAGGTTATTCATTCGATGGCTCGAGCCAATAAAAAACATCGATCATCTGGCGATACTCAAAAAGATTCTCACGTCACGGATGTGTATCGATTTCGCGATTTTTTAGCCCCCCGTTATTGGAAGACTTGGATCAGCATCGCAGGTCTCTATAGCATTGCGTGGCTACCCATAGGTTTGCGTTCTGGCTTGAGTGTTGGCCTTGCTGCCATACTTAAAAAGATAGATAAGCGCCGCTTGCGAGTGGTGCAAAGAAACCTCGAACTGTGCTTTCCAGAAAAAACCGCACAGCAGCGAGCGCAGCTGTTAAAGGCGACCTATCATTCCTACGCAATGACCTTTATCGAAACTGCCCATGCTTGGTGTCGGCCGGTGCGTTCTATGCATCTGGAGATACAAGGCCGAGAATACATTGATGCGCTGCGTAGCCAAGGCCGCGGTGCTATTTTGGTGAGTGGCCATTTTGCACCCTTAGATATAGCCGCAGCCTTACTTGGCCAGAGTGATATCTCGGTGCAAGCGGTGTATCGCAAAGATAACAACCCGCTGTTTAATTATTTTATGACGCGTGCACGTGAACGTTATGCCGCCAGCTTGGTAGCGCGTAAAGACATTCGCGGCATGATTAAAAATCTAAAGCAGGGCGGTTTGTTATGGTACGCGCCAGACCAAGATTATGGCCGTCGACCTTCTATTTTTGTGCCTTTTTTTGGTGTTCAGGCGGCAACCATAACCAAGACTAGCGTCTTGGCCGAAGCAGGTGATGCTGCTGTAGTCCCCATGAGCGCCTATCGTACCGAGGGTGGCCGAAAAATTGTTATTCGCTTTGAAGCGCCGTTAAATATTCCGAGCGGTGATGAGCGAGCCGATGCTATCTGTATTAATCAGTGGTTAGAAACGCGTATATCAGAACACCCAGAGCAATACTTATGGTTTCATAAGCGCTTTAAAACTCGGCCTGAGGGTGAGGCGTCACTCTACGATTAATCGATCAAGCAAATGTTCGGCGCTATGTATTTGGCTGCGTATCAGTCATCAGTAACAGGATAAAAGATGAGACAGTTTGATTACCCCCAGTTTGAGGTTAGCGTTGTTAGCCAATTGCCAGAGCAATATGACAGCGTTATAGAATGGCGTGAGCAATCCGTAGAACCCTTCATTAATCAGAATCTCAAGGGCGAGCGTAGTTTACAAACCCTGTTGCCAAATGGTGCGCTATGGAGCTACCGCCGTGCATCGAGCAGATTAAAAACATTTGAATATCTGACCTTAGCGCGTTCATTGTGCAGCGGTGCCGTGCGTGCTCATGATCAGCATGTGGTGCTGCTGGCAGATAACGAAACGCTACTGGATGCGTTGCTTTCGGCCTTGTTGGCAGCGCACTTTAAGTTGCCGACCTTTAGCAGCCAAGAAAGCAATAATCGAGATTTAAAAATTACGCTACTGGGCCCGATCAGTGACGCTCAGCTAGAACAACGCTTGGCCGAGGCCAAAGGCAATGCCTTAGCTCGATTTTTAACTGTGCTACCGGCAAATGAGTTGAATCCAAAACAGTATCAAAGCTTAGCGCTTGAGCTTGCCGAAACAGAAGGCTGGCAATGCAAGGTTTATGATTACGATGAGCTAGCGTTGATTGGTGCAGGCGCTTTTATCAGTGTTGCCCGAGGTTCAAACCATAAAGATGCCGCAATCGTGAAGCTTGAGTATCGCGGTAATCCGGAATCCGAAGAGCACATTGCGCTGGTGGGTAAGGGCGTGACGATCGACACCGGCGGTTATAACTTAAAAACAGCCGGCTCAATGTTTGGTATGAATGGCGATATGGGCGGCAGTGCTGCGGTGCTTGCGAGTTTGTTAACCGCTTCCATGCTGAAGCAGCCGATTAATATAACCGGTTGGTTGGCGATTACAGACAACCATATTGGGCCGAATGCTTATCACGCCAACGAGTGGGTGAAAGCACTGAATGGTACAACGATTGAGGTGGTCGATACCGACGCCGAAGGTCGTATGATTCTTGCCGACACGCTAACGCTGGCCTCACGTCAAGCGCCGAGCTTGGTGATTGATTACGCCACCCTAACCGGTGCTTGCGTCGCGGCTTTATCGACACGCTATTCTGGCGTCTTTACCAATCAAGACGATTGGCTGTTGCCTATTATTGAGGCCGGAAAAATCAGTGGTGAGCGGGTTTGGCCGTTTCCGTTAGATGTCGATTATGACGAGCACATCAAAAGTAGCGTTGCAGATATTCAGCAATGCAACCCCGGAAAATCTTCAGACCATATCGATGCGGCACGTTTTCTCAGTCGTTTTGTTGAGCCGGGTGTTAATTGGCTTCATATTGACCTGTCGGCGGCAAAACATAAGGGCGGGCTTGCGCATATTCCTACCGATGTTACAGGTTTTGGTGTACGTTTAACGCAGCAGTTAATTCGTTCATTAGCCTAGCAAAGACTCTCTTAGCGAGGCAGTGAGCTGACGAAACGGAGGTCATAGCTTTATGACTAGAGTGCAGTACAGCGAGCAACCGCTTCGCTGCTTTGCCGATCGCTTAAAGGTGTTAATCGGCAATGCCAGTGTCTCAGCCTTTGCCAGAAAGGTTGGCTTAAACGAAAGCCTCATCCGTAAATACCTCAATGGCTCCGAACCGACCTTATCGCGCGCGGCTAAAATCGCACAAAAGACAGCGGTAAATGTCGATTGGCTGGCCTTTGGCCAAGGCAGCCCAGCACAGCCAAAATTAACCGATGCGGTTGCTTTGCTGCAATTAATTGAACAGCTAAGTCAGTTATACAGTAATCAACAGGGTGGGATTTCTCAGTCTCAGCGCGACCTTGTCGCCGTGCTGACTTACCAGCATATTAATGCGCAATGCTGCGATATTACCGAGTGTGATCTGGTCAGTGCTTATGATTTTGTTGTTAAGCGAGTGCAGCAGGCAGCGATTGAATAAGCCTGCCTGCTGTAGGCAGATATCGAGTTGTTACTTCATTTCGGTAATAAAGTCTTCTGTCGCACGGCGAACTTTTTTCAGATCTTTTAACCAGTCACCTTCCTCAGCGCGGTAGCCCAAAGGCAATAAGATCACCGAACGCAAGCCGCGTTCTTTTAAGCCTAAAATCTCATCGACTTTCTCGGGTACAAAGCCTTCCATCGGCGTGCAGTCGACCTGTTCTTCTGCCGCAGCGATCAGTGCAGTGCCCAGACCAATATAGGCTTGGCGTGCCGCGTGTTGATAGTTTTCTTCAGCACTGCGTTGTGGGTAGTTGCTGAGCAGCATTTGGCGATAATTTTCCCAACCTTCGTTCTTAAAGCCGCGTTCGTCGTTGACTAGGTCGAACATCTCGTTAATGCGATCTTCGGTGTAGTTATCCCAAGCCGCGAACACGAGCAGATGAGAGCCTTCGGTAATTTGAGCTTGATCCCAAGCGTTTGGCTGAATTTGCTGACGCAATTCAGGGTTGCTGACCACAATCACTTCGTAAGGTTGCAAACCGCTTGATGTTGCAGTTAGACGGATCGCTTCCAAAATGCGCTGTAGCTTGTCTTCTGGTACAGCCTTGCTTGGATCCATTTTTTTGGTGGCATAACGCCAGTTGAGTTTATCAATTAATGTCGACATAACAGCTCCTTAGGTACCGTCAAAACATCGAATGCATTTAGCCATAATCGCTTCGTTGCTAAGAGACTCATGCATTTAGACAGCGCTATATGGTGTTGCAAAGCGGTTACTTCAATAGGGTGGGTGATAATCGTGACTTTCGACTAAGAATGCGCAGGGGCTATTTTTTTATTAATGCTATTAATTACGTAGTCGCAAGGGTGTAGATATTACCACGTAACTCGATTGTGCCGTTATCACATAGCTCTTTTAAAAGAGTACTAAACGAAGGGTTGAAGGTCGTTTTATCTACTAGTTCCTTTAATTTAAGTTGATGAGCTTTAAGTGCATTAATGATTTCTTTTTTTGAGGTATCTTGTAAGTCAGTCAGAAATTTATTGAATGCGCTAAGCTCAGGAGCTTGCTTTAGTTTTTGAATTTCAGACTTCCCCGTCTCAGTTAATGAATATCTACTATTACCGAGTTTGGTTAAGTACTTTGCGGAAATGCATAATTGGATGGTTTCTTCTAAGGTGGCAGTGTCCATCTTTATTACATCGGCCCTTTTGGCACCGCCATATGCATTAGGGCTTTCAAATAACAGGAGTGTTTTTAGAATGCTGAACTTGGAATTGGCTTCTAAAGCCATTTCGTTATCAGTTGCCCAGCCGTCAACAGACCAAGTCTCGCTTGATACGTGATTTTTAGTTGAGGTCGCCATACTATCTATTGTGTTGCTTTCTTTTTCGTCGGTCTCATAAGCAATGAGCAATTCAGCTTTCTTTAGCTGTTCGACTAATAGGTTCTTTTGTACATCATCTAAGCCAGATTGATTTAGTACTTTTTCAGTGATGATATCGCTAATTTTTATTTGAGAGCTACGTAGGTCTTTAACCTCTTGAGTTAATGAATTATTTTCATCTAGCAGTTCTTCATGTTTTTGATTATCTCTTTGCAGCTTAGAAAATTGAATCTGAAAGCGCCTTATTTGTTCTTCATGCTGCTTAAGACTAATTGATTCGTACAGGTTTCTAGCGTTTAGCAATTTAATTACTTTCCCTCTTATGTATTTGGCAAGTACTTCCATTGACTCGCGTAAAGTTGAAGAGAAAGCTGAATAGAAGAAGCCCATACCAAGCGGAAATAAGAAGTGCATCCAGATGCTGGTATTGTTTAGGTAGTTAGAGATGAATTGCTGGTTGAAATCATGGGATTGGAAAAGCGCGGTAACAGTAATCGGCCAATTAAGAATTAACCAAGAAAGTATAAACGAAAGCCAAAAAGGGCTTGCGAACCTATCTTTAAGGAAATCTTTAAAGTCATTTATAGAGTCGAACATATAATGTCTTTAACCGTCAGCTAAATATCTACTAACGATATTCTAAGGATTCAATATATGCAATTAGGATAAATAAGGGGTCTTGCTTAGAAGATAGAAAGGACTTTCTATCAAATGGTGCGGACGGAGAGACTCGAACTCTCACACCTTGCGGCACCAGAACCTAAATCTGGCGTGTCTACCAATTTCACCACGTCCGCTCGTTTGAGTGGGGCGCATATTAGAGATTTTCTTTTTAAGATTCAAGCGCTTAGCGAAAAAAAGTTAGAAATATTTGGTTTTTTTTCAATATCGGTCGTCGATTGGCTGCAAAGCCAGCAAAATGGCGGGCGGCAATAGCGCCGCCCGCTGCAAACGCTATTTAATGCGCTTATATTTTATACGCTGCGGGCCGCTGTTACCGGTACGCGATTTGTGGTCTTCTTCGTATTCACTGTAGTTACCTTCAAAGAAGACGGCTTTTGAGTCGCCCTCAAAGGCTAAAATGTGCGTCGAGATACGATCCAAGAACCAGCGGTCATGCGAAATAACCACCGCAACACCAGGGAAGGCGAGCAGAGCTTCTTCTAGCGCACGTAAGGTTTCGACGTCGAGGTCATTGGTCGGTTCATCGAGCAACAGCACGTTGCCGCCTTCTTTTAGCAGCTTGGCAAGGAATAAGCGGTTACGCTCACCACCTGAAAGGTTTTTCACCAGTTTTTGCTGGTCGCCGCCTTTAAAATTGAACCGGCTGATGTATGAACGAGACGAAGTTTCCCAGCCACCAATGGTGATCATATCCATACCGTCGCTGACTTCTTCCCAGACGGTTTTGTCGCCATTCAGCTCACGCATCTGGCCAACAAAGGCGGGCTTGACCGTTTCACCAATGCGAATGGCACCGGTATCGGGCTGTTCCATACCTGCAATCATTTTAAACAGCGTCGATTTACCGGCACCGTTACCACCGATAATGCCGACAATGGCGCCGGGCGGAATGTTGAAGTTCATATCTTCGTACAGTAATCGGCCATCAAAGGATTTACTGATGTCGGACGCTTCAATAACGATGTCACCTAAGCGAGGGCCGGGTGGAATATAGATTTCGTTGGTTTCGTTACGGGTTTGGAATTCGGCAGAGTTCATTTGCTCGAACTGTTTTAATCGCGCCTTAGATTTAGATTGACGGCCTTTGGCTCCTTGGCGAACCCATTCCAATTCTGACTTAACGGCTTTTTCGTGTGCTGATTGCTGCTTGGATTCCATCTCTAAGCGTTTTTCTTTCGCTTCTAGCCACTGGCTGTAGTTGCCTTCAAACGGAATGCCGTGGCCACGGTCCAGTTCTAGAATCCAACCGGCGACGTTATCAAGGAAGTAACGGTCATGCGTGATCGCCACAACAGTGCCAGAATAGTCGTGTAAAAAGCGCTCTAGCCAAGCAACGGATTCGGCATCCAAATGGTTGGTCGGCTCGTCTAGTAATAGCATTTCTGGGTTCGAAAGCAGCAAGCGACAAAGTGCGACACGGCGGCGTTCACCACCAGAAAGGTGTACCACTTTGGCGTCCCATTCGGGTAAACGCAATGCATCGGCGGCGATCTCTAAACGGGTTTCCATGTTATGGCCGTCTGCCGCGTTAATGATGTTTTCGAGTTCTTGCTGTTCAGCGGCAAGTTTGTCGAAGTCAGCATCCGGTTCGGCGTAAGCTGCGTAAACTGCTTCCAGCTTCACTTGCGCTTCTTTGATGTGATCCAGCGCTTCTTCAACAATTTCACGCACAGTTTTGCTGTCGTCTAGTTCAGGCTCTTGCGGTAAGTAACCAATGTTCAAGCCCGGTTGAGGGCGAGCTTCGCCAATAATATCGGTATCGATACCGGCCATAATGCGCAACAGCGTGGATTTACCCGAGCCATTTAAACCCAGTACGCCAATTTTCGCACCGGGGAAAAATGAAAGTGAGATGTCTTTGAGGATTTCGCGTTTTGGCGGCACGATTTTGCCGACGCGATTCATGGTGAAAACGTATTGAGCCACCGAAAATTCCTTAGTTTAGAGAGTTAAAAACAGCGCAAATTCTAGCAGTGCTGGTACAAACTATCTACGTAAGTCGAGTGATTGACTGAGCTGGCTGCTACATAACAGCGCTTGTATCTATTGAGCTTGCTCAGTAAGGTTGGGATTTGATATTGACTTAAAGAGTTATGATGCCGTTTAACCGAGATGCCATTAAAGAGGGTTTGTTCCAACAGATAGCTGCCGACGCCGAAGCCAAGGGCTTAATTAAGCTATCAACCGCTGAAGAACGTGAAGCCAGTTGGCGTAGTTTGCTGGCGGAAAATCCGAATGCCGACGGTGCTGTTTGGGTGTTTGCCTATGGTTCATTGTTGTGGAACCCAGCGATTCACGTTGAGCAAACGGTTAATGCCCGGCTTGAGGGTTATCATCGTGATTTCACTTTGCGTACTTACATTGGTCGCGGCAGTGAACAGCAGCCGGGGTTGGTTTTGGGGCTAGAAGATGGTCTCTTCTGTGAAGGCCAAGCTTTAAAAATACCTGCAAAAAAGGTTGAGTCTGAGCTTAGCCTGCTTTGGGCGCGCGAAATGGTATCGAGCGCCTATATTCCGACTTGGTTACCGATGCTTACTGATCAGGCCGAACCGTTTTACGGAATCGGTTTTATCATGGATAAAAGCTACCCTCATTACGCCGCTAACCTAAGCTTTGAACAGCGTTGTCACGATTTAGCCTTTGGTGAAGGGTCGTTAGGGCGCGCTGCAGATTATCTGTTCGATACGCTGACATCATTAACTGAAATGGGGATCGAAGACGCCTTGCTGGAACGTTACGCTGAACGGGTAAAACAACTGATTGCCGAGCATTTGGCGTTGCCCAAGGCTGATTAAGATCAGCAAGCGAAACAGATTGTTGCGAAATATTTCTAATCTGTTACTGGGATAACTAGGGCCATTGTGTACAATACGCGACTCTTAAAAAAGTCGCGTTTTTCAGCGAAAAACCTGACTTATTGAACGAATTTTCGGTCGCAGCGAGCCCGTTTAACGTATTCATTTGCGTGTAACAGTCATTCTGAATTTGCTGCCCAACCACAGTGGAGAGCCCCCATGTTTGAAAAAACCATGAATATTGCGGACTACGATGCCGACCTATGGCAGGCCATGGAGTCAGAGCGTAAGCGTCAGGAAGAACATATCGAACTGATTGCATCAGAAAACTACACCTCGCCTCGTGTCATGCAAGCGCAGGGCTCTCAGCTAACCAACAAGTACGCCGAAGGCTATCCGGGCAAGCGTTACTATGGCGGCTGTGAATATGTTGATGTGGTTGAACAGCTTGCTATCGACCGTGCTAAAGAGCTATTCGGTGCCGATTACGCCAACGTACAACCTCACTCGGGCTCACAAGCCAATGCGGCCGTTTACATGGCAGTTTGTAAGCCGGGCGATACTGTTTTAGGCATGAGCTTGGATCACGGTGGTCACCTAACTCACGGTGCTCCGGTATCCTTTTCTGGTCGTATCTATAATGCCGTTCAATATGGTCTAAACCCTGAAACAGGGGAAATCGATTACGATCAGGTTGAAGCACTTGCTCGTGAGCACAAACCTAAAATGATCGTCGCAGGTTTCTCTGCTTACTCATTAATTATTGATTGGGCGCGTTTCCGTAAAATTGCCGATGAAGTGGGCGCGGTCTTCTTTGTCGATATGGCACACATTGCTGGTCTTGTTGCAGCGGGCGCTTACCCAAGCCCAATGCCTTATGCCGATGTTGTTACAACCACAACGCACAAAACATTAGGCGGTCCACGTGGCGGTTTGATCCTGGCTAAAAAAGACGAAGAGCTGAATAAAAAACTGAATTTCGCGGTATTCCCTGAAAGTCAGGGTGGCCCATTGATGCACGTGATTGCCGCCAAAGCGGTTTGCTTTAAAGAAGCGATGGAGCCGGAATTTAAAGAATACCAAATGCAGGTAGTCAAGAACGCTCAAGCAATGGCAGCGACCTTCATGGAACGTGGCATCAACATTGTTTCTAACGGTACTGAAGACCACCTGTTCTTAGTGGATCTAATCGGCAAAGAATATTCTGGTAAAGATGCAGACGCCGCACTGGGTAAAGCCAACATTACGGTGAACAAAAACTCGGTACCAAATGACCCGCGCTCACCTTTCGTGACCTCTGGTTTACGTATTGGTGCGCCAGCCATTACTCGTCGCGGCTTTAAAGAAGCAGAAGCGAAAGAGCTAACCGGTTGGATTTGTGATGTTTTGGATAGCCTAGAAAACGGCAATTCAGATGCAGTGATCGAGCAGGTTAAAAATAATGTGTTAGAAATCTGCAGCCGCTTTCCAGTTTATAAATAGCCTGTTTATAAATAAGCTGTAGCGATATTTTTTATTGCGTTAAAAAGCCGGTGATGACCGGCTTTTTTTTGCGTGTTTATCCTTATTGGAATTTTCTCTAAACTATATTTTTCAAAGGAGTTTTTTATGTCTTTTAAAGTGAATAGTTATTTTAACGATCAAGTTTATTCAATTGCTTTTCAATCAGAAAGCGGTCCTTGTACGTCCGGTGTTATGGCGATTGGCGAATACACCTTTGGTACTAGCCAAAATGAATTGATGAAAGTGATCGAAGGTGAGTTAGAAGTAAAACTGCCAGGTAGCGATCAGTGGCAAAAATTTCCTGCAGGCAGTGAATTTAACGTCGCTGCGAACCAATCTTTCGACGTAAAGGTTGCAAAAGAAACGGCTTATCTTTGCTTCTATAGCTAGTGTTTTTAGAGCGATCGTTTTTATACGAACGCTGCAATCGCCATTCTCAAGCTAGTCACCTAGTGTGTCGGCGACCTTAAGGTTTGTCTTTAAGCGCCGATGCATTCTAATGGTGTTATATCTTAGTTTTACTCCACACTTCTTCTACACTCATTTATGGGTGATTTAAAAATAAATAAAGGAAACAAGATGAAAAAATTAGTAATGACCAGTTTAACAGCGTTATTGGCTGTTTTGACTAGTGGGTTATCGATGGCTGCAGACGCTAAAGCACCTTCAACAAAGTTCGATCTTTTAGGCTGGACATTGAGTGTGCCGGTAGATGATGATGGCAACGGCAAGTCTGATCAAATTAAAGAAAAAGCATTGAATTCTGGCTATGTATCGCCTGAGTTTTTTTACTTGAACGACGAAGGTGGCATGGTGTTTAAATCACCGATTGAAGGTGCTAAAACATCGGCGAACACAACCTATACTCGCTCCGAGTTACGTGAAATGATTCGCCGAGGAGATACCAGCCATAAAACTCAAGGTGTTGGTGGTAACAACTGGGTGTTTTCTACTGCACCAGCTGAAGACTTAGCCGCTGCTGGTGGTGTTGATGGTTCTATGGAAGCGACCTTGTCAGTTAACCACGTTACCACCGGTGGTGAAGGCTACCAAATAGGCCGAGTGATTATTGGTCAGATCCATGCGACTCATAATGAGCCGATTCGTTTGTATTACCGCAAATTGCCAGGTAATAGCAAAGGTTCTATCTACTATGCACACGAACCAACAAAAGAGTCGGGTAAGAAAGAAATTTGGGTTGAGATGGTTGGCAGTAAGAGTAACAGCGCCAGCGATCCAGCAGATGGCATCGCACTGGATGAAAAATTCAGCTACCGTATCGATGTTAAAGGTAATGAATTAAAAGTGACGTTGATGCGTCCAGGTAAGCCTGATGTTGTTCGTGTTACTGACATGAGCGAAAGTGGTTACGATAAAGGCGGCATCTATATGTACTTTAAAGCCGGTGTTTATAACCAAAATAAATCGGGCGACCCAGACGATTACGTACAAGCAACGTTCTATGATTTAAACGTAACTCACTAAGTTAGCTTCTTAATTTTTTAGTTGCTTAGTTAGCCAAAACGAATCTCTTAGCTACTCTAATTTAAAAACCCAGACGTTTACTCTGGGTTTTTTATTGCCTAAAAATAGGCGCAATAAGCGACAGAGCCAGTAAAAAGAACACTAATGCGGCAATTTTATTGAGGTAGCTTTGCGCTCGTGTGGAGCGACTAAACCAGTGACTAATACTGCCAGAAAGCAAAGCGATGAAATTAAAGACGATGAACGTCGCCAAAATAAAAATAAAACCAAAAAGAAATATTTGCGGTGCAATTGCAGCGGCTTCTGGATTTGCGAATTGTGGTAAAAAAGCCAAAAAGAAAATAGACACCTTGGGGTTGGTCAGGTTCATAACGATACCGCGGCGGTAAAGCGCACTAAAGCCGAGCTCTGGAATAGCAGTTTTACTGCTGGTATCTTCTTGGCTCGCCTTTACTGCTTGCCAAGCCAAATAAAGTAAGTAAGCAGCGCCGATTATTTTAAGTCCATTAAAAGCCGTTGTTGACGTTTGGAAAATGGCGGCGACACCAAAGGCAACCAGCGTTGTGTGTACCACTAAGCCGGTGCATAAACCCAATACGACAAAAAATCCAGATTTACGGCCATACAGTGCGGATAAAGTCAGGACAAAAATATTATCTGGCCCGGGTGCTAAACTTAATAGTACCGAGCTTAGGGCAAGTGTGAGTAGTGAGTCGATCGCTGGCAAAATAAAATCCTATAAGTTGTAAAACCTAATGAGTTTTTAGCCGAAGCTCATACAAGGTTAAAGGAATAAAAAGTTACGGATTAAATCTTTACCGCCTTCGGTCGCGAACGACTCGGGATGAAACTGAATGCCATGAATCGGATAGTCGATGTGTTCAATACCCATGATTTCGAAGTCGTCACTGCTGGCCTGTTTTATTTTTTCTCGATCATCAAAGCTTTCTTGACTCAATGAACCGACGGTTGCCGTTATTCGTAGACAGTCTGGTAGCGTTTGTTGATTGGCTATTAAGGAGTGGTAGCGCATCACTTCGAGTTGGTCTGGTAAACCGTTAAAAACACCGCTGCCATCATGATTGATTGGGCTAATTTTACCGTGCATAGGCAAGGGCGCTTTGACTACCTCGCCGCCAAAGCAATGCACAATGCCTTGCATGCCGAGGCAAACACCCAGCAGTGGAATGGTTTTTCCAAGTTCTAATATCACCTCAGCACAGACGCCAAAGTAGGCCGGGTCATCCGGGCTGCCAGGCCCCGGTGAAATAATGATTTTATCGGGATTGAGCTGTTTGATCTGATCAATATTGAGTTCATCATTACGCTTTACGCTGATGCTGAAATTTTCTAGCGTCGCGTTTGCTTTTTCACTCTCTAAAATTTCACCAATAAATTGGTACAGGTTGAAAGTAAAAGAATCGTAGTTGTCGATAATTAAAATGTTCATAACAATGGGCTTCATAAGTAAGTAGTGGGCTGAAAAAAGTATCGAGCTATTAATTGATCAATGAGCTGAACGTTATTCGCTCATGAATAGATCGAGTACTTTTTTAGTGCCGGCAAATTTTCGTTTAATTTCTTCGTATTCATCCGCTGGGTTGGAGTCGTAAACGTTACCGCCGCAGGTTTGTACGTAAGCCTTTTCACCATTGGCAAAAACGGTTCGAATCGGAATCGCAAAAGTACAGTCGCCATTAAAAGAAAAATTACCAACAGCGCCACCGTATGGGCCGCGACCGTCGGTTTCTAAATCATCAATAATTTTCATCGCTTCAATTTTAGGCGCGCCGGTAAGTGTGCCAGCTGGGAAGTTGCTTGCTAGTGCGCTGAACATATCGTGCTTATCATCGATAAGGCCGACAATTTCACTCGAAATATGCTGCACATGACTGAAGCGTTTAATGTCCATAAGGCTGCGCACCTTAACGCTGCCAAAGCGGGCGACTCGACCGATGTCGTTGCGATGCAGGTCGACAATCATATTGTGTTCGGCAATTTCTTTAGGGTCGTTAAGTAGCTTACGTGCAAGAGCGGTATCTTCTTCAACCGTTTTGCCGCGTAGCGTCGTTCCTGCCAGTGGGAAAGTATCCATTTCTCCCTGACGTAAACGGAATAAAATTTCTGGGCTAGCGCCGATAATTTTTTGTTCGCCAAACTTGACGTAATACATCATGGGCGAAGGATTAATGTCGCGAAGCTTTTCGTATAAATTGATGCAGTCGCCTTTCATGTCGAAGTATTTTTTAAAGCCGACTTCGGTCTGAAATATTTTTCCGTCAATAATATCTTGCTTTACTTTTAATACCGCCTCGGCGTGTTCAGCCTGAGTCATACCGTCGTGGAAGTTAGATATTTCTAAATCACCGTTACCCTGATAAGGCGCGGTCAATAATTCTTGTACCAGCGCGATGCGGTTGTCGGTGTAGTAAAAATAAAAAACTTCACCGGTCATTTTGTCGAGTACTAGGCCGTCTTTGAACAAGCCAAAGCGAAAGGCGTCAAACAGTTCGCTGGACTGAACGTTGAGTGACGGCTCGAAGTAATTCATAGCGTCATAGCCCAAATAACCAGACAAACCGCCGCAGTACATCCGTGAGATGATGTTTTGCGGCATCAGCTGGCGTAGCTGGTAATAGGGGTTGTCGCAGTCAATCGTCTCGCTGCTACCGTCGCGCTCCTCAATGGTGAGTTGGTTTGCATTGGCGTAGATGATTCTTTCTGGGTCGAAGCAAATGGTGGAATAACGCGCAATGTGGCTTTCTTCGCCAAGCGACTCCAGCATGATGCAGTTATCGAATTTTTTTTCGACCTTTTTAAACAGTTCAAAAAAATCGCACTGATCGGTGACTTTTATGTATTGCGGTTTGCGAGGTAAGGCAAATTTTTCAGCAAGGGTCATGAGGTGGTTTACTCTTCTTCTTTTAAGGCGCGCGCGCCACGTGATACGGTGGCAATGCCAACCCCGAGTTGCTCGGCGATCTTCCGTTGTGGAATCCCCTGTTTCAGCATTTTGAATATTTGTAAGCGTTTGCACACTTCATCATATTCTGTCGGTGTTAGCAGCTGCTGTAGGCGGTTGTCCATTTGCTCAGGCTGTTTTGCTTGCAGCAAATAGTCGATAAGTTCATCTTTCATTGAGTCGTATGTATTCATGTACTAGTATGCTATAGCAATTTGCGGTAGAGTCAATGCCGAATTGATGATCGATGTTGTGATATTATCAGCCGCTAGACTGTTAATATCGGCAAGCCGCAGAGGCTTCATTGAGGTTGGGAATAGCAAGCTTTGTTGTTAGTGATCGATAACTATGACTCCTTCACCCATATGTTGGTGAATTACTTACAGTGCTTTGACTTGGATGTTTTAGTAAAGCAGAACGATGAGCTTAGTATTGAGCAGATTGAGGCGCTGGCACCTGAGTTGTTGTTACTTTCGCCAGGGCCCTGTACGCCGAATGAAGCCGGAATCAGTTTACAAGCGATTCGCCATTTTGCCGGTAAAATACCGATGCTCGGTGTTTGCCTAGGACACGAGGCGATTGCTCAGGCATTTGGCGCCCGTATCGTCAAAGCAAAGCAGGTGATGCACGGTAAAACGTCTATTGTTCACCATAAGGGTGTTGGCCTATTTAATGGCTTACCGAATGCATTTCAGGTAACGCGCTATCATTCGCTGGTGGTTGAGCAGGCGAGTTTGCCGCCCTGCATTGAGGTTACCGCTTGGACGCAAGACGATGCCGGTCATCTTGATGAAATCATGGCCATTCGCCATAAAGAGTACGCTATTGAGGGTGTTCAGTTTCACCCTGAATCGGTACTGACCGAGCAAGGTATGGCGCTGCTCGCTCAGTTTATCCAGCAAGCAAAGAACAGCAAAAAATAATAGGAGAGGCAACGATGGATATTAAACAGGCATTGGTTCGCTTTACCGGTCACGGCCATTTAAGTCGTCAAGAAATGCAGCAAGTTATGCAACAAATTATGGCGGGTCAATGTACCGATTCGCAGATTGGTGCTTTTTTGATGGGTTTGCGTATGAAGGGTGAAACGGTCGAAGAGATTGTTGGCGCCGCTTCGGTGATGCGCAGCTTATCAACCAAAGTAACGATTCAAGCCGATCATTTAGTCGATACCTGTGGCACTGGTGGCGCAGGACAAAAACTATTTAATGTTTCTACTGCCAGCGCTTTTGTTGTCGCCGCTGCCGGTGCACAAGTGGCTAAGCATGGTAACCGTGGTGTCTCGTCAGGTTTTGGCAGTGCCGATTTACTTGAAAAAGCAGGCGTAAATTTAGACATTGCACCGGATGCGATTGCTCGTTCGATTGAAACCGTCGGTGTTGGTTTTATGTTTGCCCAAGCGCATCACAGTGCCATGCGGCATGCGATTGGTCCGCGTAAAGAAATGGGCTTGCGTACCATCTTTAATATGCTTGGCCCATTGACCAACCCGGCCGGTGTGCAAAACCAAGTTGTTGGCGTCTTCAGCGCAGAGCTTTGTGAGCGTCTGGCTCGGGCATTAAAAGAACTCGGCAGTCAGCATGTCATGGTGGTGCATTCTGATGATGGATTGGACGAATTTAGCATCGCAGCGCCAACCAATGTTGTTGAATTAAAAGATGGTGAAATTAATGCCTATCGTATTTCACCGGAAGATCTTGGTTTGGCGACGCAAAGTCTAGCAGGCTTAAATGTGCAAGACGCGGGCATGAGTTTGGAATTAATTAAAACAGTCTTCGCCGGAGCCTCTAGTGAAATTAGCGCTCGTGCCGCCGATCTTATTGCGTTAAATGCCGGTGCAGCGATTTATGTTTCGGGTAAAGCCGATACCTTTTCAGCCGGTGTTGCAATGGCAGAGGATGCTATATCGACAGGCTTAGCCGCTGAAAAACTGGCTGAATTTGTTGAGTTCACACAAAGCGCGGGTTAAGCGTGGTTTTATAAGCGGATGGGCTTTTCTGGCGAGTACTGAAATTTAGGCACTGGAATTAAATGCTCGGTATTGGTGTTAAATGCCGGTAGCTAAGTGAAGTGCTGGAAAGAGCCGATCCATTGTTGTTTATTGACCAGATGTATTGGTCGTATTGAGAAAGCCCTATTGGCTTGAGCGTTAGTATTAATGACAAAAGATACTCCTACGATTTTAAAAAAAATCATTGATCGAAAATTTGAAGAAATCTCGCAACGAAAAAAGAACATTAGCGAACGTGATTTTGAACAAGAGTTCGATCGTTATGCGCCGCCGCGCGGCTTCGCTGAGGCGATGAAAAACAAAGTCGCTGCGGGCCATTCTGCGGTGATTGCAGAAGTGAAAAAGGCGTCGCCTAGTAAAGGCGTATTGCGCGAAAATTTTGTACCGCAGCAGATCGCAGAAAGTTATCAAAAAGGCGGTGCGGCTTGCCTGTCGGTATTAACGGATCGAGATTTCTTTCAGGGCCACGAAGACTATTTAATTCAAATTCGAGAGTCGGTTGAACTGCCGGTAATCCGTAAGGATTTTTTAGTCGACTCTTACCAAATAGCCGAAGCTAAAGCGATCGGTGCTGACTGTGTATTATTAATTGTTGCCGCGTTGGATGACGCCAAACTGAAAGATTTGCATGCCCAAGCAACTGAATACGGTATGGATGTATTAATTGAAGTGCATGATAAAGCTGAAATGGAATCGGCGTTAAAGGTTGATAATTTTTTAATTGGCGTCAATAACCGTAACTTACATACCTTTGATGTCTCGTTACAAACGACAATCGATCTTAAAAGTATGCTGCCGTCAGATCGAATGTTTGTCACAGAAAGCGGCATCATCACCCCGCAGGATGTGGCGTTAATGCGTCAGCATGATGTTAATGCCTTCTTGGTTGGTGAAGCCTTTATGCGTGCCGACGAGCCGGGCGAAAAACTAGCAGAATTATTTGGAGCCAACTAATGCCACCCATTGTATCGATTTTACTTGTATTAACTCTGGCGATATTAGCAGTAGTGATGTTTACCTCACGTACCGCAAAGCCGGTTACCGAAAAACAAATGCACAAGTATGGCAATATTATTCGCATCTTAATTGTTGTGATGATGGTTTCGGCTGCGGTTAAAATGTGTACCGGCTAAAGGCGGTGGCGCATACTTAAGTATTGAAAAAACGGCACATTGGTTAACTTAATAACCAATGTGCCGTTTTTTTTGCGTTGAATAACTAGATAGAGAACCTAGATAGTGAACTAACTTGTTTTGGTTCGTACGTGAGTGAGATAAAGAGGTAAGCCGACTAACAAGAAGCCGCCAGCCAGATTACCCAATGCGGTTGGAATCTCGTTCCAGATAAAGTAATCCACCACGGTAAAGTCGCCGCCCATAATCATTGAGAATGGGAATAAAAACATGTTCACAATTGAGTGCTCGAATGCCATGTAAAAGAACAGCATGATCGGCATCCACATGGCTGCCATTTTACTGCCCGCGGAAGTTGAAATCATGGCGCCAACAACACCCATTGAGACCATCCAATTACACAACATGCCGCGAATAAAAATAGTAAACCAACCAGCAAGTCCGTGATCTTTATAGCCTAAGGTGCGTGACTCACCAATGGTACTTACTTTTGCTGCCACTGCGCCGCCATCAGTATGATAGCCGTAAGTTAAAATATAGGAGGCAAAAAAGGCGACCGTTAGAGCGCCGGCAAAGTTGCCTAAAAAAACCAAGCCCCAGTTACGAAACAAACCTTTCATGGTGCAATCTTTGCGTTTGTCGATAACGGCGAGAGGCACAAGCGTAAACACGCCGGTCAATAAATCGAACTTCATCAGATACAGCATAATAAAGCCGACAGGGAATAACACCGCGCCTAATAATGCATTGCCTGTATTGGTGATGACGGTAATGGCGAAAAACGCCGCGAGCGCTAAAATTGCACCGGCCATAAAGGCGCGAATAAAAGTATCTCGAGTCGACATAAATATTTTTTGCTCGCCAGCGTCGACCATCTTAGTGACGAATTCTTTAGGTTCTAAATAAGCCATACTGTTCCTCATTAATTAACCATGCACAGGACGCACGCCATTATGCAATTGAGTGGAGTTTAAGTTGTTTGGGGGTTCCCATCTATAACAAGGACGTTACAGAACATCAGGGCAAAAATAGTGCTTTGTTCAGGTGGAGATCACCGCCGTTGGTGATTTTGGAGCATGGAGTCTGTTGATGATATTTCGACTCTGCATATTAAAAAGCAAGCAGAGTGCCAAAGAGCATGCAGTTTACAAAAGGGCGTTCAGCGCCTTGGTAGCGGCAGTTGCGATGGTTGTTGTTCTTTTTAGCAATAAATAAAAGCACTAAGTTTATGCTTTTTACATTAGGGTGCGTCAACAAAGTGCGTGTTCGGCTTTGAGTCTTAACTGTTATTTAAAGCGAAAAAAAAACAGCCTAACGAAAAACCGAGAGGCTGTTTAGAATATTGCTTTTAAATGTCGCGCTTTACAGTGACCGCTCGCAGGCTTAAACGGTTATTTAGTTTAAGCCTGGATTAGCCGAGCTAGATAAGTCGCTTAAGACGAAGTAGCAGGGCTGCGTCGTGATCGCTTCTCGGTATTTTTACGAGGTTTGCGATCACCACCGCGTGGTGGGCGAGCGCCTTCGCTTGGTGCGTCATCTTTCCATTCACGTAGGTTTAATGGACGGCCTTTAACGCGGGTCTTTTGTAATTGGCCAAAAATTTCTTTTGGCATGCCAGCAGGCAGATCAACCAGAGTGAAGTTTTCACGAATGGAGATATTGTTAATGAAGCGACCTTCAATGCCGCCTTCGTTAGCAATGGCACCGACAATAGAACCTGGTTCTACTTTGTCGCGGCGACCAACATCGAGACGGTAAGTTTGCGCATCGTAATTTAATTCACGACGTTTGCCCGCGCCTCGTTCGCTGCGGCCACGACCGCCATCACGGCCGCCATCGCGATCGCGGCTACGATTAGAATCACGATCGTTATCGCGTTTACGTGCTTTAAATTCTGGATCTTTTGGCAGCTGTAATGGCTTGTCTTGCTGTGCCATCAGCGCAAGAGCAGCAGCGATGTCTTCGAGCTCAGAATCTGTTTCGTCAATCCAGCTGGTTAGCATGGCTTTAAAGTAGTCCAGCTTATCTTGCTCAACATGCTCAAAGACGGTGTTTTTAAACTGCTCAGCACGGTGCGCACCAAGTGTTTCTGCCGTTGGCATTGGGTATTCTTTTAATTCCGATTTGGTGGCGCGCTCGGCATCGCGAATAAAGCGTTGCTCTCTTGGTTTTACAAAAACGATCGCCTTACCACTACGGCCAGCTCGACCAGTTCGGCCAATACGGTGAGTGTAGGTTTGTACATCGCCTGGAATATCCCAGTTGATTACGTGGCTGATACGTTCGATGTCGATACCACGAGCTGCAACGTCAGTAGCAATAACAATGTCAGTTTTGCCGTTACGTACTGCGTTTAGAATATCTTCTCGTTGCTTCTGTGCAACTTCACCGCTTAGCGCAGTCGCTGAGTAGCCTCGTGCAGAAAGTTTTTCTGACAAGTATTGGCATTCTACTCGTGTGCGAACAAAGATAATGACCGCATTCCAGTCTTCGACTTCAAGTACGCGAGTTAAGGCTTCAAGTTTGTCGATGCCCTGTACACGCCAGTGCAGCTGCTCAATACGGCTAAGTTCTTGAGTGCTGGCTTTAATTTCAATCTTTACTGGGTTTTTCTGGTATTGATCGGTAATACGTTTAATTTGTCCCGGCATGGTGGCAGAGAACAGCGCAGTTTGTTTGTCTTCTGGAGTGTGTTCCAAAATCCAATCGATATCTTCAATGAAACCCATGCGTAGCATTTCGTCGGCTTCATCTAAAACCATGTGTTTTAGGTCAGATAAATCTAATGAATTACGACGAATGTGATCCATAACTCGACCCGGCGTACCAACAATAACCTGTGGGTTTTGCTTTAAGGCACGTAACTGGTTGCGCATATCTGCACCACCATAAATTGGTAAAACAGAAAAATCTTTTACGCCGCGAGCATAGGTTTGAAAGGCTTCAGCAACCTGAATAGCCAACTCACGAGTTGGGCAAAGCACTAATGCTTGAGGCAGCTTTTTGCTGACATCAATTTTGCACAGTAATGGCAAAGAGAAGGCTGCGGTTTTACCGGTACCGGTTTGTGCTAAACCTAGAACGTCATTGCCTTGCAATAGGCTGGCAATGGCTTGGCTTTGGATTGGCGTCGGGGTTTCGTAACCTAGCGAATCTAAAGTTGTAAGAATAGAAGGTGCTAACCCTAAGTCAGCAAAGGTGATGTTTTCAGACATGTTTTGATCTCAAATAAGTAAAGCCGCTCTTTTTCGTAAAAAAAGAGGCGGAAGGGTCATTCCAGAGGCCATTTGGCCTTTAGGCTCGTCCAGCGCTTAGGCTGGTGCGGCTGATCGCCGCGCGAAGGTGAGGTAGGCTGCGCCTTGTGTGCAATCCTAAGTCTTAAGTTTTACGGCATGAAACCGTAGGCCATAAAACTCAGTTTGCGAAAACCCTGTCGATCTTAATGAAGAACAAAACGGCTCAATTGAGCGGCACATTTGCAGGCTGAGTCACCTTGGCGGCGCGGAGTATACAGAGCTAAATTGGCTTTGTCTGTATAGTTTTTATCCAATTTGTCGCCAATTGAGCATTTATGGCTGTTTATTGGTTGGATATTTACACTAAAAGCGTCGCTGAGATGAATTTTGCCAATGCTTACTTAACAAGTTATTGCCCATAGCGCGGTCAGCAAAGTAAGCTAATAGCACGATTATTTGAGGTGTTAAACATGACAACCAGTCAATTACCGGCACAGCCAGCCCATCTTTGGCAGCACTTTTATGAACTGTGTAAGATTCCGCGGCCATCGGGTAAAGAGCAGGCGGTGCGTAGTTATATTATTCAGCTCGCTGAGCAACGAAATTTAAACTATCAAGTTGATAAGACAGGCAACTTGGTGGTGTATGTACCGGCTTCGCCCGGACATGAAGCAGCAGAAACTGTTGCGATTCAAAATCATATGGACATGGTGACGGTAAAAACCGGCGATAAAGAACATAACTTTGAGCAGGATGCGTTGCAGCTGATGGTCGAAGATGGTTGGTTGACGGCCGATCGTACCACGCTAGGCGCAGATAACGGTGTCGGCGCGGCAGCAGCATTGGCGGCAATGACCGATGAAGAGGTTATTCATCCTGCCTTGGAGCTTGTTTTTACGGTCGAAGAAGAGACCGGTTTGTACGGTGCCAGTGGTTTGGACGCATCGCTATTAAATGCGACTCGCATGATCAATCTCGATACGGAAGATTGGGGTGAGGTCTATATCGGCTGTGCCGGTGGTTATGGCTATAAAGCAACACGCGACTTCCGTATCGACAGTGCCGACAGCACATTAAAGCCTTATTTAGTTCACCTTAAGGGTCTGTCTGGCGGTCATTCGGGATTAGAAATTCATCGTCAGCTGGGTAATGCCAACCAGCTTCTGGCTGAGCTGTTGATCGATTGTTCTGATCTAAGCTGGGCGCTAGAAAGTTTTAGAGGCGGTGTGGCTCACAATGTAATCGCTCGTGAAGCCAGCGCCTTGGTGTATATCGACCCTGCGCAAGAAGGTAAATGGCGTTTTCGTATGGAGCAGGCCTCTCAGCGTTGGTTGAGTTATTTGCCGGAGGCAGATCAAGGCTTAAGTTGGTCATTGAAACCCTCTACGGACTCGTCACATGAAGTTTTGTCCGTTGCCGATCGCGATCTGCTGTTAGGCTTAGTGGTTGCCATGCCGCATGGTGCGCAGAACTATAGCTTTGCTCAGCCAGCTGACTTGGTCAATTTAAGCTGTAATTTGGCGGTGGTTAATCTAGTTGCTGGACAGTTAACGATTCAAACCAGTTTGCGCTTCTTTAATGCCAATGAAACCAGCGGTTTAAAATATAAGATTGAAAATATTTTCAAAGCCTATGCGTTGGAAATGGAAGTGATTTTGGATTACCCAGGTTGGAATCCTAACTTCGATAGCGCCTTGGTTGCTCAGGCGGCTGGTATTGCAGAGCAGGTGACGGGTGAGCAGGCACAATTGAAGGCTATTCACGCTGGTTTAGAGTGCGGCATTTTGTTGAGCAAAAAGCCAGATATGGATGTTGTCAGCTTTGGGCCAACCATTCGTGGCGCACACAGTCCGAGCGAGCGCTTGGAAATCAGCACGGTTGAGCCTTTTTGGCAGATGCTAACGCTATTATTGAAAGAATTAGCCGCTTAATGCGGTTAATTTCTACTTATCGATAAGGACATGGCCTTTGCTTTAATAAAGTGAAGGCAATAAAAAAGCCGGCAATTGCCGGCTTTTTTATGACTTGAACGCAGAAGATTAAGCTTTTAGGGCTTTTACTTTAGCGTTTAAGCGACTAACAGTGCGGCCAGCTTTGGCTTTACTGATGATACCTTTACGTGCCATGCCATCTAAAACAGGCTGAGCCGTTAAAAGTGCCTTGTTCGCTTCGTCGTAGTTACCGCTTTCAATTTGGGCAACGACTTTTTTAACGTATGTGCGAACCATTGAACGCATGCTTGCATTGCGACTACGACGGACCAGGGCCTGACGAGCGCGCTTACGAGAACCAGCAGAATTTGCCACAGGATGCTCCTTTAAAAACTGGTGTGGGTAAATTTCGAGGGCGCGATTCTATTGGCTTGGCTGGCGGCTGTCAACGAAAAAATGCAACTGCGTGATTTTAACCGATGGCTCCGACTTAGGGCTTCTTCTTAGTGTCGCATGTCAGTAAACTCGCCGCTTTATTAGTTAGCGTTTAATCATTGTTAAAAAGGGGACTTTTGTGGGTAAGGCGAGCGACGTCAGTGGGTCTAAGAATAAGTCGATCCTGAAAAGTTCTATCGTGTTCTCCGCCGCGACCATGCTCTCTCGAGTGCTTGGCCTAGTGCGAGATATGGTGTTCGCGGCATCCTTTGGCGCCGGTGGTTCGCAAGATGCCTTTGTCATTGCCTTTAAAATCCCTAATTTTTTACGTCGTTTATTTGCCGAAGGGGCATTTAATCAGGCGTTTGTACCGGTGTTAACTGAATATCGACAAGCCGAAGGCGACGCCAGCGTTGCTAAGTTGGTGCGCGCGGTGCAAATTTATTTAGCTGCCGTCGTCGGTGGCGTTACTCTGGTTGCGGTACTTGCAGCACCAGTCATCGCTTGGCTGTTTGCGCCTGGCTTTCATGACGACGGCGCTAAGCTTGCCGAAGTCGGTCGGTTTTTACGGCTCACCTTTCCTTACCTTTGGTTTATCTCACTCACGGCGTTATCGACTTCAGTGCTGAACAGCTACGGTAAGTTTGGTGCGCCAGCCTTAACTCCGGTGATTTTGAACCTCTGTTTGATCGCCTCGGCGCTGTTTTTAACTCCGCTGTTTCAGGTGCCGCAAACCGGATTGGCCATCGGCGTTTTGGTTGCGGGCCTTTTGCAGTGGCTGTTTTTGTGGCCTTCGTTATTGCGAACGGGAGTCTGGTCGTTATCGCCTCGTTATCAGCCGCACCCTGGTGTTGCTAAAATATTTAAGCTGATGTTGCCAGGGTTGTTCGGCGTTTCGGTTAGCCAGATTAATTTGTTATTGGATACTGTCTTGGCGTCTTTGCTGGTCGATGGTTCGGTCAGCTGGCTTTACTATTCGGATCGGTTAACCGAATTGCCTTTAGGGGTGATTGGCGTTGCTATTGCGACGGTGTTGTTGCCGAGGCTTTCAGCGTTGCATGTCAGTGATGATAGCGACCGCTTTGAGCGCACATTGGCGTGGGCAATGCGAATTGTCTTGTTGATTGGCTTACCGGCTATGGCAGCGTTGATTATTTTGCCGGATGTATTGCTAACCCTGTTGTTTCAATACAATCAATTCACGCCAGAAGATGTCATTCAAAGTGCCTCGAGCTTGGCGGCTTATGCCGTGGGTTTGCCAGCCTTTATGCTGATTAAAATTTTAGCGCCGGCGTTTTTCTCGCGTCAGGATACCAAAACGCCGGTTAAGATCGGCATTCAAGCGATGTTCTGGAACATGCTGTTTAATTTGCTGCTGATCTACCCATTGGGTCATGTTGGCTTGGCGTTAGCGACCTCGCTATCGGCATGGCTCAATGCCGGATTACTGGCTTGGTCGTTGCGACGCAGCGGTCTATTCCCAAGCTTGCCGTTGTGGATGAAGACGCTGCTGCGAATTGTGTTTGCTTGTTTGGTGATGTCGTTGCTGCTGCTGTATCTCAAAAACATCGCATGGTTACAGATGCCGGGCGATATTTTAGGTCGTGCTCGGGTGGTTGCTTGCTTAGTTTTCGCCGGTGCGGGCAGTTACATGCTGGCTTTGCTGGTGGCTCGGTTAGGTTTTTCTGAGTTAAAGCACCCTTAGCGGGACACTCCCGCGCCTTTTTTGTATACTGCGCGGCCAATTTAAACAGTCTCTTTTAGCTATGCGCATTTCTCGATTGCCTTTAACCCAATTAGCCGCATCAGCTGTCACTATCGGCAGCTTTGATGGCGTGCATCTTGGGCATCAGAAAATCATTCAGCAATTGGTTGCCAGCGCTAAGCAGAAGGGCTTGTTGTCGGTGGTGGTGACCTTTGAGCCATTGCCGCGTGAGTATTTAAATTCTAAGCGGGCGCCGGCGAGACTCTCTTCGCTGGTCGATAAGGCGCAAAAGTTAGCGCAATTAGGCGTCGACCAACTGGTGGTGCTGCCCTTTAATGAGCGTTTGCGTTCGTTATCGGCTGAGCAGTTTGTGCAACAGGTGTTACTCGATGCATTAAATGCACAGTGGATACAGGTCGGCGATGACTTTCGCTTTGGCGCTGATCGCAAAGGCAATATTGATTTTTTACGGCACTATTTACGACCCTATGACTTTGATGTTGTCGATATGCCCTCATTTTGTGTTGATCAAGAGCGCATCAGCAGTACGCTGATTCGCCAGCTGCTTGCGGCCGGTGAAATGCAGCAAGCCGAAAAGTATTTGGGCAATGCCTATAGTTTGAGCGGTCGCGTTATTTATGGCCGTCAGTTGGGGCGTAATATCGGTGTGCCGACGGCCAACCTACTATTGCCACACAATAGATTAACCACCGACGGCGTGTTTGCCGTCTCTTCGATGATCGATGGCCAAAAGTATTACGGCGTTGCCAACTTGGGGCCGAAACCGACGGTGAATGATGCTAGGAATTGGTTAGAAGTACATTTTTTTAATCTGAGCGCCAACTTATACGGCAAAAGGCTGTGTATCCAGTTGCATAAGCGGCTGCGAGCGATACAAACATTTGATAACCTTGACGCCCTGAAAACACAAATACAGTGCGACATTAATGCTGCGAATCGATGGTTCGAGCAAACGACGGAAGTGAACTGAGCAAATGACTGACTACAAATCGACTCTGAACTTGCCACAGACAGAGTTCCCTATGCGTGGAGACTTGGCAAAACGTGAACCTAAAATGCTGGAGCAATGGCAGAAGAGTGGCATTTATAAAAAAATCCGCCAAGCCAGTCAGGGCCGAGAAAAGTTTATTTTGCACGATGGTCCGCCGTATGCGAACGGCTCGCTGCATTTAGGTCACGCGGTTAACAAAATATTAAAAGACATTATCATGAAGTCGAAAAGCTTCAATGGTTATGATGCGCCTTATGTACCGGGTTGGGATTGTCACGGTTTGCCTATTGAGCACAAGGTTGAGTCGTTAATCGGCCGAGCAGGTGAAAAGGTCGACTTTAAAGAATTTCGCGCCGAATGTCGTAAATATGCCTACAAGCAAATCGATGGTCAGCGTGAAGAATTTAAACGCATGGGCGTTTTTGGCGATTGGGATCACCCTTATTTGACCATGGACTTCCAAACCGAAGCCGACATTATCCGAGCGCTGGGCGATATTGCTAAGTCAGGCCACCTAACGCGAGGCTTTAAGCCGGTTTACTGGAGTGTGGTTGGTGGTTCGGCATTGGCCGAAGCGGAAGTTGAATACCAAGATAAAACCTCGTTTAGCATCGATGTTGCTTACCCAGCGATTGATCAGGCTGCGGTGCTTTCTGCGCTAGGCAGCGATGCTGGCGAAGGCACTGTTTATGCAGTGATCTGGACCACAACGCCTTGGACCTTGCCGTCGTCGCAAGCGATCAGCGTTGGGCCTGAAATCGAATACGTATTAAAACAGGTTGAACATCAGGGTACTAAAAAACGCATCATCATCGCTGAAGAATTAGCGGCAAGTTTTGCTGAGCGTTCTGGCCTTGAATTAGGTGAGACCCTAGCTCGAGTCAGCGGCGAAAAACTTGAACAGCTGAAATTTAAACACCCATTCTATGAGCGTGAAATCCCAGTATTGTTGGGCGAGCATGTGACGCTAGATGCCGGTACAGGCTGCGTGCATACCGCGCCGGATCACGGTATGGAAGACTTTGTGGTCAGTAACCAATATGGCATTGAAACACTGAACCCAATGAACGATAAAGGCGTGTTCCGAGACAACGTCGAATTGTTTGCCGGTGAGCATGTTTATAAAGTCGACCCAAAAGTTATTGAGGTTGTTAAAGAGCAGGGCAACCTGCTTAGCGAAGGTAAGTTGACGCATTCGTATGCGCATTGCTGGCGTACCAAAACCCCGTTGATTTACCGCGCCACACCGCAGTGGTTTATCAGCATGGAAGAAAACGGCCTTAAAGACCAAGCAATGCAAGCCATTAAGGGTGTGCGTTGGGTGCCAGGTTGGGGGCAAAGCCGTATTGAGGCCATGGTTGGTCAATCACCAGACTGGTGTATTTCTCGCCAGCGCACTTGGGGTACGCCAATTACCTTTGTGGTTCACAAAGAAACCGGTGAGCTGCATCCCGAGCTAGGCAAAATCATTGAAGCGGTTGCCTTGGAAGTTGAAAAGGTCGGAATGGACGCTTGGTATGATTTCGATCTTGCCAGCGTGATTGATGACGCCGATGATTATGAAAAAACCAACGACACGCTCGACGTTTGGTTCGACTCTGGCGTTACCCATTCCTCGGTCCTGCGTAAGCGTGAAGAGCTCGGTCAGTATCCTGCGGATATGTATCTGGAAGGTTCAGACCAGCACCGCGGTTGGTTCCAGTCGTCACTAAAAACTGCAGTGGCAATGAACGGCAGCGCACCCTATAAACAGGTGCTAACGCATGGTTTTGTGGTTGACGAAAAAGGCTACAAGATGTCCAAGTCGTTAGGTAACGGCATGGAACCGCAAGAAGTCTTTAAAAAATACGGCGCAGATATTTTGCGTTTGTGGGTTGCCAGCACCGACTATTCTGGTGACATGGCGTTCTCGGAAGACATTCTAAAACGCACAGCTGATTCTTACCGTCGAATCCGTAACACGGCACGTTTCATGGTGTCTAACCTGAATGGTTTTGATCCTGCGAACAACATGGTCAAGCACGAGGACATGCTAGCGTTAGACCGTTGGGCGGTTGACCGTACGGCAGTCGTACAACAAGAAATTGCCGACCTGTTCGATAACTACCACTTTGTGCAAGCGGTACAAAAGATTCACCACTTCTGTGCATTGGATATGGGCGGTTTCTATCTAGACATCATTAAAGATCGTCAGTACACCACACAAGAAGATTCACTAGCGCGCCGCTCAGCACAAACAGCGCTTTATCATGTGCTGCAAGCAATGGTTCGCTGGATCGCTCCGGTTTTAAGTTTTACCGCCGACGAACTTTGGCAGCATGTTCCTGGCCAAGCGCAAGAAACTGTTTTCACTGAAACCTGGTATCAGGGTTTGCAACGCTTTACCGAAAGCGAAGCGATGAATGCAGATTATTGGCAGTTGGTGCAGCAAGCCAAAGATGGCGTTAATAAGGTACTAGAACAGGCTCGTAACGACGGTCACATTGGCGGCGCTTTATCTGCCGAAGTCACCCTCTATTGCTCAGCAGAGTTAAAAGCATCGTTAGAAAAACTAGGTGATGAACTGCGTTTTGTGACCATCACCAGCGCCGCAGAATTGGCCGATATCAGCGCTGCACCAGCGGATGCTGTTGCTACCGAACTATCGGGTTTGAGCGTGCTGGTTAAAAAATCTAGCCATGCGAAGTGTGCTCGTTGCTGGCACCAACGTGAAGACGTCGGCAGCCACAAAGAGCATGAAGAGTTGTGCGGTCGTTGTGTCGATAACGTCGCAGGTGATGGTGAAACTCGTCAGTTTGCTTAAGGTGGTCGATGGGCGCGCTACGATGCTGCGCCCTAGCCGCTGCAATGATTAACGAAGAGAGTTCATATGCAAATTCATGAAAACTCAAAAGTAACGCTGAATTTTGCGTTACGTTTAGAAAACGGTGATACGGTTGATTCGACGTTTGATACTCAACCGGCAACCCTGTGTATTGGTGATGGCAACTTGCCCGAAGGGTTCGAAAAACACCTGATGGGGCTTGCTGAAGGCGATAGCCGGACAGTAAAGGTTGCACCGGAAGATGCGTTTGGCCAAGTAAATCCTGGCAATCTTCAACAGTTTAAAACTGAACAGTTGGCGCAAATCGGCAGCATTGAAGTTGGTATGATGGTGTCGTTTGAAGATGCAGCGGGTACAGAGTTGCCAGGCGTCATTACTGAAATCGGAGACGAACTGGTGACTGTCGATTTTAACCACCCATTGGCGGGTAAATCACTCGACTTTGAAGTAGAAATTATCGCAGTCGAGGCGGCTACTGATGGACATTAAACTTGCCAATCCGCGTGGCTTTTGTGCCGGTGTTGATCGCGCGATTGATATTGTGAATCGAGCGTTAGAGGTTCACGGTGCTCCGCTGTATGTGCGTCATGAGGTGGTACACAATAAATTTGTGGTTGAAGACTTAAAAAGTCGCGGTGCTATTTTTGTCGATGAACTAGATGAAGTGCCTGATAACCAGTGGGTTATTTTTTCGGCTCATGGAGTTTCGCAAGCGGTGCGAGCAGAGGCGGATCGTCGTGGTTTACGCGTTTACGATGCGACCTGCCCTTTGGTCACCAAAGTACATTTGGAAGTGACGCGTTATTCTAACGATGGCGATGAATGTGTGCTGATTGGTCACCGTGGCCACCCTGAAGTTGAAGGCACCATGGGTCAGTACGATAAAACCAATGGCGGCGATATCTATCTAGTCGAAACCCTAGCGGATGTTGCAGCATTGCAACCTAAAGATGAAAATCGATTGGCTTACGTTACTCAAACGACGCTATCGATGGATGATACCGCCAGCATTATCGATGCTTTACGAGCCAAATTTCCAAACATTCAAGGGCCGCGTAAAGATGATATTTGTTACGCCACTCAGAACCGCCAAGACGCAGTAAAAACCTTATCGCAGCAGTGCGATATAGTGATTGTTGTCGGCTCGCCAAATTCATCTAACAGCAATCGTTTACGTGAGTTGGCAGAGCGAATGGGTTGTGCTGCTTACTTGGTTGATCATGTCGATCAATTACAGCCGCAATGGTTTGATGGCGTCAAAGAAATTGGTGTGACAGCAGGAGCGTCAGCGCCAGATATTTTAGTACAGCAGGTTGTCGATGGGCTCAGAAACATGGGTGCAAACCAGTTAATTGAGCTCGACGGCGTAATAGAAAATATCACTTTTTCTATTCCGAAAGAATTGCGTATTAAACAGATCGACTAAAGGTCGAAGCGTAATGTGGCTTGTTGATGAGTCGCAAGTCAGCAATTAATAGATGGTAGTTTTGGCTTAACCAAACAATCAATCAAATACAGAAAAATCAGTATTCTTACAAGGATGTAATGATGCAGATACCTTCCCAAAAGCGGGCCTTACCGGCTCAGCTAATCAACAGCTCGTTAGGTTTTACTCTCATTGAGGTGCTAGTCGCCATTATTATTTTTGCTGTCGGTTTATTGAGTCTGGCAGCCAGTCAAAGTTTTGCATTGGTGACTATTCACAATGCTATGCAGCGTACTGTTGCCGCTCAGCTTACTGCGCAGTTTATTGAAATTTCTCGGCTCAATCGTGACTTGATTCAGCAGGATGCATTGCAAGGTTTGAATGTCGATTCCTACTGGCACAGTGACTCTGTTATTTCTGAACAGTGCAGTTCTGATGCGCAAAGTTGTTCGGCTCAGGCCATGCTAGACAGTCAAATAGATCAGTGGCTGTCATCCGTGCAACGAAATTTGCCAGAGCCTCAGGTTCAGCTGCAACCTTTAACTGCAGGTCATTATTTGTTGAAGCTGAGTTGGTTAAATCAAGCCGAGCTTATTTCTACTGAAACCTCCAATGACAATAGTGATTCCGTTGCTCGGCAGACTCTATCGGTTTACTTTGTTTTATGACAAAGACTGATATATCTAAAAAGCAGTCAATGACTCAAAAGAACCTAACGGCAAAAAAGTCGGTGCGTGGTTTTAGTTTGGTTGAAATGCTGGTGGCTTTTGCGCTCTCGCTGTTAGTTATTGCAGCCGTGGTGCAGTTGTTACTCGCCAATCGACAGTCGGTGCAAATATCGCAAGCGATGGTTCGAGTTCAGGAGTCAGGCCGGTTTGCAATTGAGTTTCTAAGTCATGCCATTCAGCGTGCTGGTCAATACAGTTGTGTTTCGTCGCTTAATGCGACTGAAAATACAATTGCTTGGCTTAACGATGATTATGTTGATGTTCAAGCGATACAAACACAAGTGCCTACGGCATTGGCCAATCAGTGGCAGAGCAGCTCTGATGGTGACGTCTCGTTAACATCGGATCGGTTGTCTTTACTAGTCGCGACAACCAATGATGCCATCGTACATTCTGTATCAGGCGAAACCATTTTCTTTACTGGTGATGGCGAGTTCAGCGATGGTGATGCCGTTGCATTGGGCAATTGCCTGTTTTCTGATTTAACTTTTATTTCGCAGGTTTCAGCAAATTACATCACCTTGGAACGAGCTGCTCGAGCAGAGGCAAGCCTTGAACAAAGTACGCCACTGATGCTCACTGAACTGCAACATTTAAGTTTTTTTATCAACAATGAAAACCTGACTGTTGAAATTAATGGCGGAGCTTCTTGGGCTCTTGTTAATGGTGTTGAGGCTTTGCAATTTGAATACGGCGTGGACAGCGACTCAGATTTTGTTGTCGAGTATTTTTCCGACATCGACACCATTCAACAGGCCGATCAGGCGGCAAATATTATTGCTGTACGCATTGGCTTAGTTGTCGTGTCTGCAACCATTGAAGAGGGTGCGCCGCAAAAACTGACTCAGCAAACGCAAACCTTATATTTGCTGGGGCAGCGTTACGTTGCGTCCGATACTCGTTATCGCGCGGTATTTCAAACCACAGTTGCACTCACTCATCGAGGCAAATTTTGAATTGCCGTCGGCCATTAAAAAGCTTGCCCCGTTATCAAGGCGGCGCAGTCTTGGTGTTCACACTATTGGTATTGCTGGTATTAGCGTTGTCGGCAATTAAGCTCATACAGGCTGCCGCTCTTGAGGAGCGGTTAACTTCTTATCTAATCGATAAGCATCGAACGCTACAGGTTGCAGAAAGTGCATTGAGTTTTGCCGAACAGGTTGTTTCTGATTGGCCTGATTACAGTATTGAAACTGGCAGTCAGGGCGTCGATGGCGCTTTTTATCAGCTGCAAAATAAAGCCTATCGACTATACAGTTTGAACGCGGGCGAACATCGCTGGTGGCTTGACGAAAATGTATGGCAAAGTCACGGCACTCTGTATGACGACGAAGTAATTGATCGCAACGATGTACTGACGGTCTATTACATCATTGAAGAATACGGCGTTATCAATGACGTTTCTGGTTTCATTGTCGTTTATCGAATTAGCGTTCGTGTTTCAGCCGTAGACCAAAATAGCCTCATGGTGCAGAGTTTATTTGCGACCAATAAATTACCCATTGCTGGTGTTTCTTCGCCCAGTCTAGGTCGTTGGTTGTGGCGGCAGTTATAGTAAAAAATACTGATCCATAAAAATGATTCGGTCATAGCAAGGAGGCTATCGATGAAAGCGTTACAAGCAAAAGCACTACAAATAAAAGCACTACAAATAAAAGCACCAAAAACGAAAACACTGGAGAGCAAACCGCAGCACGGCTTCTCACTTATTGAATTGGTGATCGTGGTCGCGATTGTTGGTCTGCTGGTTGCAGCAGCGATACCAAGTTATCAAAGTTACATTGCAAAGAGTCATCGATTGGAAGCAAAGAGTGCATTGATCAGTTTCGCGCAGCAGATGGAGCGGCACTTTACTGAAAATAGCAGCTATTGCGACGCTGGTTCTGATCCGTCTAGTTTGTGTGGCAGCGATGCTGTCGGAGATGTTGGTGCGCCACAGTATTTCTATCAGCAGGTGCCGTTCGGTGCTATTGAGCCTGCTTATCAATTAGAGATCACGGAGGTAACGCAAACCAGCTATCTGCTCAGTGCGATTCCCGTGGTTGGGTCTGTTATGGAAAGTGACGAATGCGGCACTTTGAGTTATAGCAATCTCGGAGTGACAAGCTCGAACGATAACTATGATTGTTGGTGATTATATTTTGGTAAAACATCTGAGCCCTAAATAGCAGCGCCTTAAATATAAGCATTCTAAGTATCGCAATGAGTCAGCACCCATTGACCGCTTTTATTACGAAGTGGTCGACCTTCAGCGTCTCTTTCATTGTACAGCGTGATCCGTCCGGTAATGCTAACCGTTAAATGCCAAGCGGTTTGATCAAGTGTTCCGAACGGGCAGATGGTGAAACCTTCCGGCATGCCCTGATAAATATCGCTACTGTCATTACCAAATCGAAAATAGGGAACGCCCGCTGAGTAATAACCAAAACGAGTTTGCGCGGAGGGTTGATATTGCCTAAGGCGAGTTTCGCCAGCATCGACATCTAACGACTTCGATTTATCTGGGTCGGTAAAAAGCACCCATGGTTGCGCGGTATCACTGCTGCAAACATTGTTTTCCATGGGGCATAAAATCAGTCGCTGTTGGTTGTTGAGTGCAATGGCTCGGGCGTAATTTAATAGCTGTAGCCAATGTGCTCGCTCTAAGTCGGATTCAATTCGGTGTTTAAAATCACTGAGTGATGGCAGTGCGGCGCTCAGAGCCAGCATCAATATTGAAATGGCAATTAATAGCTCTAAAAGGCTAAATCCCAGTTGTTTATTCATACGCATCCTTGCGTTCAAGAAACCCCACTATAATAGGTTTGATGGGGTGCTGGTTTCTAGAGGTTCAAAAAAGTATCAGAAGAACATCCTATCAGTAGGACATTCTACTGGTTGCTACAGCAGGTTGGCGTTTTGCCGTAGATGATTGTCATAGCGGCTATAGAAAACTTGTTATGATGACTGAACGGCCTCACAATAGCCGTATTGTGTATGGAAAGGTAATTTATGAGTATTCGTGTCACGTTAGTACAGCATCGATTCCCAGTCGGCGATATCGACGGCAATGTAGAAAAAATACTGCAATTTTCACAGCAGGCTATCGAGCAAAAAGCAGATATCGTTGTTTTCCCTGAATTAACATTGACCGGTTACCCACCCGAAGATTTATTGCTGCGTCCGAGTCTAGGTAAACGCATCAGTGACGCGCTAAAGCAAATATTTGATGCTAAGTTACCGATTGCGATTCTATTTGGTTATCCACAGCGCGAGGACGGCAAACTCTATAACAAGGCAATGGTTGTGGATCACGGCCAAGTCATTGCCGATTACCGCAAACAGCATCTGCCAAATTATCAGGTATTCGATGAAAAACGCTATTTCCAGAAAGGTGCCGATACCTGCGTGTTTGAATTTAAAGGCGCTCAAATAGCACTCAGTATTTGTGAAGATATCTGGTATGACGGCCCAGCTCGACGTGCCTATGAAGCAGGTGCTCAGATTAATCTAAACATCAATGGCAGCCCTTATTCTATTGATCGTAGCCGTGAGCGTTATCAGCAAGTCAAACATATTGTCAGTCAATGGCCGATGACCATGCTTTATGTCAACCATGTTGGCGGCCAAGATGAGCTGGTATTCGACGGCGGCTCTTTTGTGGTTAATCCTGATGCGCAAGTTGCGGTATCGATGCCTCTGTTCGAAGAGTCATTGCAAACCGTGACTCTGGAGCAGTTGGATGGTCAGTGGCGTGTGCAAGAAGAGGCGCACGCCAAAGAGCTCTCCGTTGAGTCGGCGCTGTATGAAGCCTTGAAAATGGGCTTGGCCGATTACGTCAATAGAAATGGTTTTCCCGGTGTTGTGCTTGGAATGTCTGGCGGTATTGATTCGGCACTCAGTGCTGCCATTGCTGTCGATGCGCTTGGTGCTGATCGTGTTATGGGCGTTATGATGCCGTATCACTACACTGCAAAAATGTCGATCGAAGACGCCGAAGCCGAAGCCGCGTTGCTCGGTATTCGCTATGAACTCTTACCTATTGGTGAACCGTTTGAGGCCGCTCAGGCCGTGCTTAAACCGGCCTTTGGTGACAAAGGCGTAGATGTCACCGAACAGAATATGCAATCGAGAATGCGAGGTTTATTTTTGATGGCGCTGTCCAATAAGCTCGGTTACATGGTACTGACGACCGGTAACAAGAGTGAAATGGCGGTAGGTTATGCCACTCTCTATGGTGATATGTGCGGTGGTTATAATGCCTTGAAAGATGTGCCAAAAACGTGGGTGTATAAATTATCGCGCTGGCGCAACGAGCAGGGCTTGGTGATTCCAGAGCGAGTGATTACTCGCCCACCTTCAGCCGAGCTTGCGCCGGATCAGCTGGATGAAGACAGCTTACCGCCTTACGATATCTTAGATGAATTGATAGAACGCTATGTTGAGTGTGACGAAAGCCTCGATACAATTTTGGCCGCGGGCTTTAATGAAGAGGATGCGCGAAGAGTTATTCGCCTAATCGATATTAACGAATATAAACGCCGCCAAGCCCCAGAGGGCGTGCGCATCAGTAAACGCGGCTTTGGCCGAGATCGACGTTATCCGATAACCCAAGGCTGGAAGCCAGGAGTGTAACTGCATGATCAATGTTTTATGGGATTTAGACGGCACGCTTGTTGATTCAATGCCTGTCATTACCCACTGTATGAATCGTACGATTGAACATTTTGGCATGAAACCTTGGCCGGTCGAAGAATTGCGTCAGTTTGTCGGCCCAGGTTTGACTCACACCATGGCGGTATTATTGAACACAGACGATCAACAGCGCATCGCCAGTGCCACTGAATATTATCGAACGATCTATGCTGAGCAAATGTCAGATAGCCCCGTATTTGACGGTGTCGAACAGGTATTGAAGCATTTTAAAGAAACCGGAGTTCGCCAGTTCCTTGCTACGGCAAAGTATCAAGGATTAGCGATAGAGATTATTGAGGCCGCAGGTTTAACAGGCTACTTCACTGAACTTTATGGTTCTATGAAGGATGGAACCCTGAGCGATAAAAAACAGCTGTTGGCAAAAATTATTGCGGAAGAAGGCATTGAGCCGGGTCATTCGATTATGATTGGCGATACCCACTACGATATTGAAGCGGGTTGTCATAATGGCTTAACCACTATCGGGGTGCTGTGGGGTTATAGCAATGAGGAGCGACTTAAAGAAGCAGGTGCTCACTATTGCGCAAGCCGCGCTGAAGAACTTACGGATTTGGTAAAAACCGCGATGACATGCAACTGCTAGTTTAATCGGTTTAATAAAAATAAAGCGTCGTTTAGACGCTTTTATTTTGCCTACTGTTTAGCTGGCGATACCCAATGTCAGTAACTTCACCCACCAACGATCTTCTTGCCATTTTGGCGCTACGTAGTCGCCACTGCTCAGGCTGCGGTGAGTTGGGTAGTGCGTGGTTAATTGCGTTAATGCAATCGCTTTGTCTTCGGGTTGCTCTAGTTGGTCATAAGCTTCGATTAAAATTACTAACGCATCGGCAGTCGTACTAACGCCTGGATAGTGATCAATAACGGTACGCGCTCGTTCGGCAGCGGCAATCCAAGCGCCTTTGCGGATATAAAATTCTGCAATCATTAGCTCGTGTCGTGCGATGGAATCTTTTAACACGACCATGGCGGAGAGTAAGTCAGTGCGGTAGTCACTGCTAGGATAAGCGCGTAAAAAGCTGCTTAAGGCTGAGAAGGCATTAGTGGCTTCGGCACCGGAACGAATGGATGGGTCAGATAATTTAAACAATCCACGGTTTTCCATGTACAGTTCAAAAAAGCACATAGAGCGAACAAAATCAGCGTATTCGACTTCAGTGCGTTCAGGGTTTAATCGGATAAAGCGATCCGCTTCGACCAGTGCACTGTCAAAGTCTCCAGTTTGGTAATAGGCATAAATAAGGTCCAAGCTGGCAGCTTTTGCATAATCGCCGAAGGGGAAGTTCTGTTGTAGCTGATTTATTTGCTCAATCGCTAATGAGTAGTTGGATTTATCCAAGTAAGCTTGTGCCGCTTGATAATAGGACTGTTCAGTGTTTTGCTGATTATTAAGGCTAGCGCAACTAGTCAAAAACAGCGCTAACGTTATGAAAAAAATAGATGAATGTGAAGCAAACAGCTTAGATGGCATGCGAAATCTCATTAAATCAGTAAGATAGCGGCTATTGTAACCATAGGATTGTATAACCACCAATGACAGATACATCAGATTCCATCAAGGAAACGAAAATAGTGCCTTTTGAGATGGGTAATAAACGCTTCGACCAAATAGCTGCAGAGTTATTTGCCGATTTTTCCCGTTCGCGTATCCAGACTTGGATTAAAGAAGGCCGACTGACGGTTGATGGTCAGACCAAGAAAACAAAAGACAAATTAGTTGGCGGTGAAACCCTACTTCTGGATGCGGTTCTGGAACAAGAAGAGCGTTGGCAAGCTGAACCCATTGAGCTAGACGTGGTTTATCAAGACGATGACATTATCGTCTTGAATAAACCCGCTGGGCTGGTGGTGCATCCTGGTGCGGGCACCCCCTCTGGCACCGTTTTGAATGGTCTATTGCATCGTTACCCTGAGTTAGCGTCTGTACCTAGAGCGGGCATTGTGCATCGTTTAGATAAAGACACCACGGGCTTAATGGTGGTGGCCCGCAATCTACAAGCACAAACTAAATTATCGGCTCAGCTGCAAGATCGCAGCATGGGGCGTGAGTATACAGCTATTTGTATGGGCACCATGACTGGTGGTGGTGTTGTTGATGCGCCTATTGATCGTCATCCGAAACATCGTACTAAGATGGCGGTTGCTCCAGAAGGTATGGGGCGAGACTCGGTGACCCACTACCGAGTAGAGCAGCGTTTTCGTAACCACACTTTAGTGCGTTGTAAATTAGAAACCGGTCGCACCCACCAAATTCGAGTTCACCTATCGCATATCGGTTATCCACTAGTTGGCGACCCACTTTATGCTGGCCGCTCTCGATTACCTAAAGGCGTCACGGCTGAGGTTCTTAAAGCGCTAAAAGATTTCAAACGCCAAGCCTTGCATGCGGGTTATTTGGAGTTGGTACATCCAGCCAGCGATGAGCTGATGAACTGGGAGGCTGATCTACCTGACGATCTGCAACAGCTGCTCGATGTGATGTATGCCGAGCTAGAGCTATACGGATCTGGAGATGATTTTTGAGTTTTGAATACGCCAATTGGCCATTGCCTGATAATGTTCGAGCAGGCTGGTCTGATCGTATCGGTGGTGTTAGCGAAGGGCCTTTTCATGGCTTGAATCTTGGCCGCCATGTCGCGGATAAGCCAGAACATGTTGCGTTAAATCGTCAGCATTTAGCTGAGCAATTGCTTGGTCGGCCAAGCATTGCTTGGTTGAACCAGACACACAGCACAGTCGTCACTGAAGCCAGTCAGGCAGATTCAAGCAAGTCTCAGGATGCAAGTTACAGCACCGATACTAAGCATGCTTGCTGTGTGATGACTGCTGATTGTCTGCCAGTGTTCTTTTGGCAGCACGACGGCAACAAAGTCGCCGTTGCGCATGCCGGTTGGCGTGGTTTGGCCGATGGTATTTTGGCCGAAACGATGGCGGTGTTTGATCAGCCTGAAAAGGTCAGTTGTGGTATTGGTCCTGCCATTTCTCAAGCTAATTTCCAAGTAGGCGAGGATGTGATCGACGCTTTCTCCAGCTGGCCTGAATATCGGAATTTTTTTCGTGCTCAGTCGCAAGTAGGCAAGTATCTAGCGGATTTACCTGGCTTGGCTAAAGATCAGTTGTTGCGCTTGGGAGCCAGCTCTGTCTATCTATCTGAACTATGCTCTTTTGATGACGCGACACGTTTTTACTCTTACCGCCGCGATGGTGTGACCGGTCGTATGGCAAATTTAATTTGGCGAGTTGACGAGTCGGCTGGCTGAGTTTAATTCAACGAGTTCGACCTAACGCAGTTTATTTTGATCTAACGCGGATATTTAAGCTTGATTCAGTCACGCACCAACCCCATTTTTTATCTCAAAGATTAATCATAAGGACCTTTGTAGATGCGTATAGATCGACTTACCAGTAGTCTTCAGCTCGCTCTGTCTGATGCGCAATCGGTTGCTCTAGGTAACGACAACAGTTTCATAGAGCCAGTGCATCTGTTATTGGCGATGTTGAATCAGAAAAAAACCTCGTTGGCTGCGCTTGTTAAGAATGCCAATGGCCAATTATCGGTATTGCGTTCAGCTGCCGACCAACTGTTGCAATCATTGCCCAAAGTTAGTGGTGGCGATGATGATGTGCATATGTCTAACGATTTAGGTCGTGTGCTGAATCGCGCAGATAAATATTCTCAGCAACGCAACGACCAATATATTTCTACCGAACTGGTTATTTTAGCCATGCTGAAGGATCGCTCAGCGATTGCTAAAGTTTTGGCTGAGGCGGGCTTGACCGAAGACAACCTTACCGCCGCCATCGATAAACTCAGAAATGGCGAATCAGTTACCAGTGCCGAAGCTGAAGACGCACGCCAAGCACTGGACCGCTACACAGTTGACTTAACTGCTCGTGCAGAAGAGGGTCGACTCGATCCTGTTATTGGCCGAGACGATGAAATTCGCCGAACCATTCAGGTGCTACAACGACGTCGTAAAAACAATCCAGTGCTTATTGGTGAGCCCGGTGTTGGTAAAACTGCGATTGTCGAAGGTCTTGCCCAGCGAATTTTAAATGGTGAAGTTCCTGAAAGTTTAAAAAATAAACGAGTGCTGTCATTGGATTTAGGCGCATTGGTTGCTGGTGCCAAATACCGAGGCGAATTCGAAGAACGCCTAAAAGCGGTACTTAATGAACTTGGCAAGCAAGAAGGGCAAATCATTTTATTTATTGATGAGTTGCACACCATGGTCGGCGCTGGCAAAAGTGATGGCGCAATGGATGCTGGCAATATGTTAAAGCCTGCGCTTTCGCGTGGTGAACTTCATTGCGTCGGTGCAACAACGCTCGATGAGTACCGTCAGTACATTGAAAAAGATGGCGCACTGGAGCGTCGCTTCCAAAAAGTACAGGTATCCGAACCGAGTGAAGAAGATAGCATTGCGATTTTACGCGGACTAAAAGAGCGCTATGAGGTTCACCATGGCGTCACCATTACCGATGGCGCATTGATCTCTGCGGTTAAGTTTTCGCAGCGCTATATATCGGATCGAAAATTACCGGATAAAGCCATCGACTTAATCGATGAAGCCGCCAGCCACATTCGCATGGAAATTGACTCCAAACCAGAGTCAATGGATATCTTAGAGCGCAAGCTGATTCAATTAAAAATTGAAGCCGAAGCGATCAAAAAAGACACCAGTGAATCGACGACGCAAACGCTCTCTAAGCTAGAAAAACAAATTGAAGATACAGAAAACGAATACGCAGACTTAGAAGAAATTTGGATTACAGAAAAAGCTGCGGTGCAGGGTTCTCAACATATTAAAGAGCAGCTTGAGCAGGCTCGTGTTGAATTAGAAATGGCGCGACGTAATAGTGACTTGGCGCGAATGTCCGAGCTGCAATATGGTGAAATTCCAGAATTAGAAAAGCGCTTAGACATGGCCAGTCAGGCTGAAATGATGGACATGAAGCTGCTGCAAAATAAAGTCACCAAAGAGTCCATCGCTAAAGTTATTTCTCGCTGGACAGGCATTCCAATTGATAAAATGCTTGAAGGCGAGCGCAGTAAATTACTGCGCATGGAGGAAGTATTGCACGGCCGATTGATTGGCCAAGATGAAGCCGTAACCGCAGTCGCAAATGCGATTCGTCGATCACGTTCAGGGCTTTCTGATCCGAAACGGCCGAATGGTTCGTTCTTATTTTTAGGGCCAACCGGTGTCGGTAAAACCGAGCTGTGTAAAACATTAGCGCACTTCTTGTTTGATACCACCGAATCTTTAGTACGAGTCGACATGTCAGAATTTATGGAGAAGCATTCGGTCGCCCGACTTATTGGTGCTCCTCCAGGCTATGTTGGCTATGAAGAGGGCGGCTATTTGACCGAGACCGTTCGTCGCAAGCCTTACTCCGTGGTTTTGCTTGATGAAGTCGAAAAGGCACACGCCGATGTGTTTAATATTTTGCTGCAAGTTTTAGAAGATGGTCGCTTAACTGATGGTCAAGGTCGCACCGTTGATTTTCGCAATACCGTGATCGTGATGACATCGAACTTAGGCTCAGCGCAAATTCAATTACTGGCAGACAACTCCGATTATGAAGAAATGAAAGCTGGCGTTATGGACGAAGTGAGCACCTTCTTCCGGCCAGAATTTATTAACCGACTCGATGAAGTGGTGGTGTTCCATCCATTGGCGTCAGAACATATTCAAGGCATTGCCGAGATTCAATTGGCGCAACTGCATGATCGCCTTGATGAAATGAGTATGGATATCCGGTTGACGCCTGAGGTGATGTCATTAATTTGCGAAGCTGGGTTTGATCCAGTCTATGGTGCTCGGCCATTAAAACGTGCCATCCAACGTAAATTGGAAAACCCGTTAGCGGAGGCGTTATTGCGAGCAGACTTTGACAGTGGTGACACTATCGAGGCCTTCTTAGAAGATGGTGAAGTCGGCTTTCGAAAAATTAACCAGTCATAAAGCGAACAGCCATCAGCAGTAAACCTAATCAGAATGGTTATTTAAATCCAGAATCTATTCTAGCTATTAAATAATTCTGGGCACTAAACAATTCTGGACATTAATTAGTCAGTTGCTAAAATGAGGGTGAACTCTGGTCACCCTCGACCAGTCCATGCAACAAAGTAGTTCCAGGCGGCAATATCGACGTCGGAGTCAGTGGATAACCTCCCTGAACGGTCGGTTGTGTTGATGCGTAGTCTTACCGGGTTACGTAGCCGAACACAGGCTGAAGATAAGCTTACTAAAGCGAACGCGTTCCTGAACTCAAGCAAAGGTTAATAAAAAATGTCTAAATCTGCGCAACAACCAGAAATGCTGTCTGGTGGCGAAATGTTGTGTCGTGCTCTACATGATGAAGGTGTGGAATACGTCTACGGCTATCCTGGCGGTTCGGTACTGCATATCTATGATGCTTTGCATCAACAATCCAAAATTAAACATATTCTCGTTCGCCATGAACAGGCGGCAACCCATATGGCCGATGCCTATGCGCGTGCTTCAGGCAAGGCGGGCGTGGTCTTGGTAACCTCAGGTCCAGGCGCAACCAATGCGATTACCGGTATTGCGACTGCCTATATGGATTCCATTCCTATGGTTGTTATCACCGGTCAGGTGATGAGTCATTTGATTGGCGGCGACGCCTTCCAAGAAACCGATATGATTGGTCTTTCTAGACCTATTGTTAAACACAATATGCAGGTGAAAACCCCGGAAGATATTCCAACGATGATTAAGAAGGCATTTTATATTGCCGAGAGTGGCCGTCCTGGGCCTGTGGTCATCGATATTCCGAAAGATATGACCATGCCGAATGGCAAGTTCCCTTACGTGTATCCAGAGCGAGTTAAAATTCGTTCTTATAATCCGGTTAAGAAAGGGCACAGTGGCCAGATTCGCAAAGCGATTAACATTTTAATGCAGGCGAAAAAGCCGGTTATTTATGCCGGTGGCGGTGTCATTTTAGGCAAGGCTTCAGACTTATTAACCAGGCTGGCGAAAGAATTAAATGTTCCAGTTACCAATACGTTAATGGGATTAGGTGGCTTTCCTGGCGATGACGAGCAATTTATCGGCATGCTTGGTATGCATGGCAGTTACGAAGCCAATATGGTGATGCACAACAGTGATGTCATTCTTTGTGTTGGTGCGCGTTTGGATGATCGCTGTACCAACAATGTTAGTAAGTTCTGCCCAGATGCAACATTGATTCACATTGATATTGATCCAACATCGATTTCTAAAACCGTGCCTGCCGATTTGCCGATTGTAGGGCCTGTTCGTTCAGTTTTGACTGAAATGTTAGAGCAAATTGAGCAATCAAAGCAGACCATGGACGATGAAGCGTTAGATCAGTGGTGGGCGCAAATTAATCAATGGCGTGAGCATCATGGTGGTCGATACCGCACCGACGACTCCGATAAAATGAAGCCACAGTTTGTTATTGAAACACTGAGCAAAGTGACCAAAGGTGAAGCTTTCGTTTGTTCAGACGTTGGCCAACATCAGATGTTTGCTGCTCAATATTATAAATTCAATAAGCCGAATCGTTGGATTAACTCCGGCGGTTTAGGAACCATGGGCTTCGGATTCCCTGCGGCAATGGGTGTGCAGTTGAACTTCCCTGACGATCATGTGTTTTGTGTTACCGGTGAAGGCTCTATTCAGATGAATATCCAAGAGCTTTCGACCTGTAAACAATACGGTTTGCCAGTGAAAATTCTATGCTTGAATAACGGCTATTTAGGAATGGTTCGCCAGTGGCAAGACATGAATTATGAATCTCGCTATTCAAATTCCTATTTGGATTCGTTACCGGATTTTGCCAAATTAGCTGAAAGCTATGGCCATGTCGGTATTGTGGTTGAAAAAGCCGAAGAGCTGGAAGAAAAGCTAAAAGAGGCGATGGCGATTCGCGACCGAGTTGTGTTCATCGATGTTAGAATTGATCCGGAAGAGCATGTTTATCCTATGCAAATTCCTAATGGTTCAATGTGTGACATGTTCTTAAGTAAAACGGAGCGTACCTGATGAGACATATATTATCGGTTTTAATGGAAAACGAATCAGGTGCCTTGGCTCGATTGGTCGGTTTGTTTGCGCAGCGTGGCTATAACATCGACTCACTTAATGTCGCGCCAACGGAAGACGAATCGTTATCACGTTTAACGTTGGTGACGAAAGGCGATGATCAGATTATCGAGCAGATCACCAAACAGCTGAATAAGCTGGTTGAGGTGGTTAAGGTAGTGGACCTTTCAGACGGCAGCCATGTTGAGCGTGGTTTGATGTTGGTTAAAGTCAGGGCCACTGGAGCACAGCGTGAAGAAGTGAAACGCAGTGCCGATATTTTCCGCGCTCAGATCATCGATGTCTCTACATTAACCTATACCATCATGATTACGGGTGACGAAAGTAAACTGGACGCCTTTATTGAAGCATTGAGCGGCACAACCATTTTGGAAGTTGCTCGAACAGGTGTTTCTGGTGTTGCGCGTGGCGATAAAGTTTTAAGTTTGTAACCAAACTAAACCTATCCAGCGTTAAAATTAGAGCAAAAAAATGCCCGCTAGATAGCGGGCATTTTTGTATCAGCTCATTGTTAAATTAGGCTTCAACAATACGCTTCATGTCTGTCATGTAGCCGCGCAATTCTTCACCGATGTATTCAATCGGGTGATTACGAATAGCGTCGTTTACCGCAACTAGCTCAACGTTATCAACAGAGTTTGAGCTGTTGCTCAGGCCTTTGCCGATTACGTCAGTACTAACGTTTGGCATGATGTGCTCAGCCAATAGTGGTACCGCAGCATTTGCGAATAGGTAGTTACCGTATTCTGCTGTGTCACTAATAACAACGTTCATTTCATAAAGTTTTTTACGAGCAATGGTGTTGGCAATCAGTGGTAACTCGTGCAGTGATTCATAGTATGCACTTTCTTCGATGATGCCGCTTTCAACCATAGTTTCAAACGCTAGCTCAACGCCAGATTTCACCATGGCAACCATTAAAATACCCTTGTCGAAGTATTCTTGCTCGTCTAAGTCGTTTTCAACTGCGGCAGCTTTTTCGAAAGCCGTTTCGCCAGTTTCTTCACGCCAGCCAAGTAAGTCTTTATCGTCAGCAGCCCAGTCAGCCATCATTGTTGCAGAGAAGTGACCGCTAATAATGTCGTCTTGGTGCTTGCGGAATAGTGGGCGCATAAGCTCTTTTAACTCTTCTGAAAGTTCGAAAGCACGAACTTTAGCTGGGTTATCTAAGCGATCCATCATGTTAGTGATGCCACCAAATTTGAGCGCTTCGGTAATGGTTTCCCAACCGTATTGCACAAGCTTAGCTGCGTAATCTTTATCGATACCCTCGGCCACCATCTTGTCGAAACAAAGAATAGAACCGGCTTGCAGCATGCCACATAAAATAGTCTGTTCACCCATTAGGTCAGACTTAACTTCTGCAACAAATGAGCTTTGTAGAACACCGGCGCGGTGACCACCCGTCGCTGCCGCCCAAGCTTTGGCAATCGCTAAGCCTTCGCCTTTAGGGTCGTTTTCTGGGTGAACCGCAATCAATGTTGGTACACCGAAACCGCGTTTGTATTCTTCACGAACTTCAGTACCTGGGCATTTAGGTGCAACCATCACAACGGTGATGTCTTCACGTACTTTTAGGCCTTCTTCAACAATGTTGAAACCATGCGAGTAGCCTAGCGTTGAGCCTTGCTTCATTAGCGGCATAACGGTGCTGACTACATCGGTGTGTTGCTTATCGGGAGTAAGGTTAACCACAAGGTCGGCAGTTGGGATCAGGTCTTCGTATGAACCAACGTTAAAGCCGTTTTCTGAAGCGTTTTTGAACGATTGGCGTTTTTCGTCAATCGCTGCTTGGCGTAGAGCATAAGATACGTCTAAGCCTGAATCGCGCATGTTTAGACCTTGATTTAAGCCTTGAGCACCACAACCTACAATAACGACTTTTTTGCCTTTCAATGCTTCGCATTCATCAGCAAATTCTTCGCGGCTCATAAAGCGGCATTGTCCAAGTTGAGCTAATTGCTCACGTAAATTTAGGGTGTTGAAATAGTTGCTCATGTTTAACCTCAAATAAATTTGCAAGTGGCGTTTGCCACAATTGGGTGCAGTCTAGCGAATGACGCTTGTTGCTTAAAATGAATTGTTGGCAATCGAGTGTTGCATAATGTGGGATTGCTAAAGGAGCGACACTTTACCACAAAATCATTTGTGAACTAATGCAACCTGAGCGTCGTAATGGATAAAGTCGATGTAAAGGTAAAAGAATTACAACGCCCTATAAAACCGAAGGTTGTGACGGCGCGGTCCGGTTGGATTTGCAAACTTAGAGGAGTGATTTAAATGTCTACCAAACAATTTATTTTGGCGGTTGCATCGCTGGGCGCGGCTATGTTTGCTTCGTTATTGCCTATTATTGAAGAAGGTAATCGGCGTTTGATGGAGATCAGTAGCTTTATTGAGTGGCTAGGATTTTTGCCTTAATAATATTGCATAAGCTGCAATAAAGAAGGAACCATGCCATAATATTCCCTCGTCTGGAGGGGTAATTATGGATTTACGCGCACTACGTCAATTTATTCACCTGTCGCAAACATTGCACTACGGTAAAACATCCGAAGCTATGCATGTTAGCCCATCGACTTTGAGTCGCAGCATTGCTCGTTTAGAAGATGAGCTTGGCGCAACACTGTTTGAGCGAGATAACCGAACCGTTGTGTTAACACAGGCGGGGGCGCAGTTTCGTGAGTTTGCTGAAGCGACCTTGGCTCATTGGCAAGACTTAAAGCATCGATTAAAAAACAATCCCGTTGAGCTAACTGGCCAGATCCGCCTGTATTGTTCAGTAACGGCGACTTACTCCTTTTTATCTGACTTATTAACCCTGTTCCGTAGCGAGTACCCTAATATCGAAGTGGTACTAGAAACCGGTGATGCAGCTCAGGCAATCCAGAAGGTTATGGATGACGAAGCGGATATTGCAGTTGCTCCGTTGCCCGATCAGTTACCCAACCCTTTGTTGTTTAAGTCTATTGTGCACACGCCGTTGCAGTTTATTGTGCCTAATGTTGAGAGTCCTATCGATGCATTGTTGGCACAAACACCGATTCCTTGGGGGCAGGTGCCTTTTGTCATGGCTGAGTTTGGTTTGGCAAGAAAACGCCTTGATCAGTGGTTTAGAAGTCAAAGTATTAAGCCAAGTATTTATGCGCAAGTTGCAGGTCACGAAGCAATCGTTTCGATGGTTGGGCTCGGTTTTGGTGTCGGTGTTGTGCCGGAATTGGTGATACAGAATAGCCCGCTGAAAGCTAAAATTCGCACCATCGAGGTTGAAAAGCCGCTTGAGCCATTCGATGTTGGCCTGTGTGTCTTGAACCGCCGCTTGCAAGACCCTTTAGTTAATGCCTTTTGGAAAACAGCCCAGCTTATTCAGCAAGAGATTCAGTGATGAAAGTGATAGATAACAAAAAAGACGATGAGCATCATATCGACAATTTGGAAAACCTCGGTCGCAAAGGTGTTTATCTGATTCCGAATTTACTCACAACGAGCGCTTTGTTTGCTGGTTTTTACGCCATTATTTCGTCTATTAATGGCAACTATATCTATGCCTGCATCGCGATTTTTATCGCCCAACTACTTGATGGCGCAGATGGTCGAGTGGCGCGTATGACTCATACTCAGTCTGAATTTGGCGCGCAGTATGACAGCATGTCAGATGTCATGGCGTTTGGTCTGGCTCCGGCGATTTTAGCATTTCAATGGGCGCTGCAAGACTTGGACACGGTCGGTTGGGTTGCTGCCTTTATTTATGTGGCTGGAGCTGCATTACGGTTGGCTCGGTTTAATGTGCAGATCGGCAAGATCGATAAAAAATACTTTATTGGCTTGGCAAGCCCAGCGGCGGCAGCGGTTATTTGGTCAACGATTTGGTCAATGGAAAAGTTTGGTGTCAGTGGCGGTCAAATTTCTTGGTTAATGGCAATTATTACACCGCTGATTGGTGTCATGATGGTCAGCCCGGTTCGGTATTTTTCCTTTAAAGATATTAGCGCTCAGCGTCGAGTACCATTTTTTGGATTGTTAGCGATTGTTATGGTTTTTGCGTTGGTCGCTTTAGACCCAGCGCGTGTTCTCTTTGGCTTTGCCATTACTTATGCACTGCATGGCCCAATATTAGAACTTTGGAAATACGTTAAACGTAAGAAGCTAGAAACTTCTAGCTAGCTAATAGGTCTTAGATGCCAGAATGATCTAACATGATGTTATTGCTAGGAGGCATCAAGTATGGCTAGAAAGTTTTCAGAAAGTGAACAAAACGTTACACCGAAAGATCTTTTTTTAAATCGCCGTCAAATTATGAAGGGGTTTGGTGCTGTTGCGGCAGCATCTGCTTTGCCTGGTATGTCTTGGGCGGCAGAAAAAGGTCAGCCTGCGCCAGCTTGGCTGCAAAATAAAGTTAAGTCGACGGTGTATCGGAGTGTCACAGCAGATGACGGCATTACCGATGCGAGTGATGCCCGACAATACAATAACTTCTATGAGTTCGGCACATCAAAGCAAGACCCTTCTCGTTATGCTCATGAGTTTAACCCTTACCCATGGGAAATAGAGGTGACTGGTGAGTGCTTAAAGCCAGGCAAGATTTCCCTCGAAGACTTGTTGTCGAGCCGTGCACTTGAAGAGCGTATCTATCGACTAAGGTGTGTTGAAGCTTGGTCTATGGTTATTCCTTGGACAGGCCTTGAATTGGGTTCGGTTTTGAAATCGTTCCAGCCAACCAGTAAGGCTAAGTACGTTGCGTTTGAATCGATCGTTCGGCCCAGTGAATTCAGAGGCCAAAAAAGCATATTCTCTTCTTTAAACTGGCCATATATCGAAGGTTTAAGAATGGATGAAGCGATGCATCCGTTGGCCTTTCTTGCGGTTGGTATGTATGGCGAGCCTGTCCCAGCTCAAAATGGCGCGCCAATCCGTTTGTTAGTGCCTTGGAAGTACGGCTTTAAAAGCATTAAGTCTATTGTGCGTATTCGATTCACCGAGACAGAGCCTCATACGACGTGGAATTTATCAAATCCGAGTGAGTATGGTTTTTACAGCATTGTGAATCCTAATCAGCCGCACCCGCGTTGGAGCCAGGCGAACGAACGCCGCATCGGCCCTAACGGCGACGTGACTCGAATTCCTACGCAGTTGTTTAATGGCTACTCAGAGGTTGCAGAGCTTTATCGTGATATGGATCTCTCCAAATATATGTAAGGTGGGGTTTATTTTATGCGTGCTAAAAAAATCTATTGGTGGCTGGTATTTTCGCTGTCGGCGCTACCCTCGCTCTATTTTGGATTGATTTATTTTTTAAATCCTAGGCAGTTAGGGATTGATCCTGTTGAGGTTTTGCTGGCCGAGTCAGGTCAGTGGGCCTTCCGTTTTCTATTGATAACGCTCTTATGTTCGCCACTTCGTCGCCTTAAATTGAGATTTTTAAGTCGTTATCGGCGTATGCTTGGTCTCTTCTCGTTTTATTACGCCAGTTTGCATGCCGTTATTTATGTTGTTGCTTGGATCGAGTTGGACTGGCCGATCTTTATTCAGGATCTTGTCAGTCGGCCATTTATCTATGTCGGCATGTTTGCTTGGCTGGTTTTGCTAGTGTTGGCAGCGACATCACCAAAAGCGGTGGTGAGGGCATTGAAAAAACGCTGGGTTATCTTACATCGACTTATTTATGTAGCTGCGTTGGCGGTTATGGTTCATTTGTGGATGCAAACTCGAGGCGCCATTGGTGAGGTTTTGCTGTATGGTTGCGTCCTCTTTCTGTTATTGGCAGAGCGGCTTTATAGAGCGGTGCCGCTCTTAAATCACCAGTCTGTCGGTAAAAGCGCAAATAATTAAGTATTTCATCAAATAGAGCTTGACGGGGTTTAATAAATCCTTAATATACGCGCTCCTTGCTGCTGAGGCAGTAAAGGAGCGGTTAGAAGTTTGGTTTTTCTTTGTGGTCGTAAGTTATTGATTTTAAAGGAAAATAAAATAAATTTCTGATTGACAAAGTGGTTTCGATCATTAAGATACGCATCCACTTAAACGACAAGCCTATAGCGCCGCTGTCGAGATCTTTAAAACAAATAATTTAGAAGTAA
>NZ_VKAD01000004.1 GCF_008041945.1 Reinekea thalattae
GCGCTCTAGCTCTGCCCTAGCGAAGGTGTTTGAGCGCAGCGAGTTCTTGAGCTGGGCAAGGTAGAGAACACTGAACTGATAGTTCAGCTAGAGCAAGAAAGCGGCTTGAATAAGAAGTGAAAAGTTAACAAAGCAACTTTTTAAGGTTTAATATCTGATAAACTGCAGCACAGTAACCACAAGATTGATTAGTCGATGACGCAACAGTTAAAGCAAGCATATTTAAAAGAAATGGGCATACAGCCGTGGTTTCCGAGAGTGGCATTGACCAACGCGTTGGCGCCACTGAATATCCCAGCATATGATTCTGTTGCTGAGCAGGACGCAGCCCTACAGTCGGTTGCAACACCTGTTGTTAACCCTAATGCAGATACTACCGTAGCTGAATCATCGACACAGCTTAAACGTGAGAGTGCCAAGCCGCATTCTGATTTAGCGCCAACTAAACAATCAATGGCGTCTGTTACATCCACTCAAACAGAGCCGCCCGTTGTTGGACGTACTAAGCCGGTAAGGTTTGGTCTTGGGCTTTATGTTATTGGTGATTGGCTGGTAGCAAGCTCACTAATTAACGATCACGCTTTGCATTATGATGCTTCGCTCTCACTTATTCAGAGTATTTTAAATGCGATAGATGGTAGTCAAGCGGTGTTAAGCTACCATCATTCAATCGCGTGGCCATTCTTTTCGAGTTCAAACGCAGATCAGGGCTTAAGTGCAGCAAAACATTATGTCACAGGCGTGATTGAACATTTACAAGATGAGCACAAGACACAAAAGCTTTTGGCTTTTGGTGGAGTGTTACCGAAATTAAATGGCTGGTCAGATATAAATGATGCTGCACTTAGCCAGCAATGTTTAATATTGCCTTCAGTTTATCGAATGATGGATGAACCAGAATTAAAGGCCAAGGCTTGGCTGGCGATTCAGAACTCCCCTTATTTTAGCCCACGAACGAATTAGATCTTTTATGAAGGTAGAGCTTGCCGAATTAAGTCAATTAAAGAGCGTGACTGCCTTATCTCAAAGCTGTTCAGAATCAGATTTATCGGAAGCATTCATAGCGAAAGCCATAAAAAAACAGCAGCTATGGTGCTGGACTATCGACTCAGCAATTGTCGGTTTTATTGTCGAGTCTCAGGTCTTAGACGAAGCTGAGCTGATTCAGTTAATTGTTCATCCGTCTTTTCGTCGTCAAGGCTATGCATCAATAATGTTAGCCTATTGGCATCAATCAATTGTTGATCGGCAAGTTACACAGGCTTTTTTAGAGGTGCGCGACGGTAATTCACCCGCGGAAAATCTCTATAAAAAACATGGCTATGAGTTGCTGAATAAACGCAAGAATTACTATCAACATGACAACCAATTATTTGATGCATTGGTCATGGTAAAAAACTTAATCCGGTAATAGTTCGTTATCCTAGATCGTAGCGCTTTAACCGTTGATTGACTGGTTTGGTAGCAATGATGGTTGCCCTTATTGGTGCAGGGTGGCCTTCAATCGTTTTTGAATGATCGTTAGGGTCCAGATAATCGGCCAAGCTGGTGCCTGGTTTCCAATTAGAATGGCGCTGTTCGTCGGTAGAGGTAATGGTTTGATCAACAATCTGTATGTCGATGAATCCCATTTTATCTAGCCATTGAGCAAGGGTTGCTGCGCTGGGCAAAAACCAGACATTGTTCATTCGCGCATAGCGGCCGATAGGGACCAGAGATTCACCTTCTTTGCCTTCGATAACAATCGTTTCTAACACCAGTTCACCACCCGGCCGTAATGCGGCGCGCAGTTCAAAAAGATGATCCAACGGTGAACGACGATGATATAGAACACCCATAGAGAACACCGTGTCAAACGCTTCTAAATTGGGCGTTAGTGCTTCTAGGGTAAATGGAAGTACAGTATGGCTTGGGTCATTGATGTATTTATTAACCGCTAAATGCTGAACAACCGAAAGCCATGATGGATCGATGCCTGCAACAGTCGCCGCACCTGCTGCCTTCATACGCCAGCCGTAGTAGCCGTTACCGCTGCCAACATCTAAAACATGACGGCCGACTAAGCTGCTGATGTGAGGTGCGACCCTTTGCCATTTCAAATCGCAGCGCCACTCTGAATCGATATCCACACCAAAAAAATCAAATGGCCCTTTACGCCATGGCATTAAGCCTTTTAGTGCAGTTGTCAGTTGGTCTTTTTCCAACTCATCAATGAGGCCGCCTAATTGGACGGTGTCGCTTAAGCTTATTTCTTGAGTTTCTAGTTCAGGTAATTTATCCCAATGTTCCAGCATACGTGGCAGATTGCCATCGTTTAGCGTCGCCCATAGTTCATCGAGTTGTTGTGTTAATGGCTTAACCCAGTGATCCAGCCGAGTGTTACTAATGTGGTTTATAAAAGGTTGGTAGTTGATCATTTTATCGCAATAAAGGAGGCAAAATTAAAGGATTGAAACCACTGGCTGATAGTACGAAAGCCTGCTTGATGAAGTCGTGAAATATGCTCTTGGGACGTTTCAGGTAGAAGTACTCGTTCTATCGCTTGACGCTTTTGACTGATCTCTAAATCACTGTAGCCGTTAGCTCGCTTAAAGTCATGATGATGCTCGGTTAATAGGCGATCTTGCTCATTGTTATCAAAGCGCAATTTTTCAGAAAGAATTAATGCGCCACCTGGCAGCATGCCGTCGAAAATCTGAGCGATCGTAGCTGAGCGCAGATTAGGCTCAATAAATTGCAGTGTGAAATTTAATACCGCAAAGCTGCATTGCTCGAGCCGTAATTGTGTAATGTCGGCGCACAATGTTTCTACGACTGTTGGAGAATCTTCTAAGTCTAAGAATTGCCGGCTGCGGTCGAGCATGGCTTGGGAGTTATCAACCGCAATGATTTTTACACCAGGTGCATGAATACGCTGCCGCATGGCAATGGTTGCGGCACCGAGCGAGCAGCCTAAATCATAAACTTGGCTATTGGGCTGGGCGTATTGTTCGGCTAACACTCCGATATTCGCAATGATATGGCTATAACCGGGAACCGATCGTTTGATCATGTCCGGAAACACATTGGCGACCTTCTGGTCGAATTCGAAGTCGGCAACTTGGTCTTGAGCCGAGGCGTAAATGTTGTCTTTATCGTGATTCATGATTGGCTGTTGGTTTTCAAGGAGCTGCATTGTAACGAGGAATTTACTGGCTGCGAAGGGTCATCCAAAAGAGAATTCCAGTACGCATCCTAACTCTATTCGCCAAGATAGCTGATTGCTATGGATTTAAACATCGCTTGTCGATTGTTTATAAAGCCAATATCGGCGAAAATATTAACCAATTAACAGGGTATTATTGGATTCAAATGGCGAGTGCATTGATGGATGGTACCGAAATCGAATCCTATTTATAGATAAAGAAGCAGTGAATGGCAGATCAACAGTTTTTAGACGAAATTAATAAACGCAGAACATTTGCGATTATCTCGCATCCCGACGCCGGTAAAACAACGATTACAGAGAAGGTTCTGTTGTTTGGTCGTGCTATTCAGCAAGCTGGAACCGTTAAGGGTAAAAAATCCGGACAGCATGCTAAGTCTGACTGGATGGATATGGAAAAGGAACGGGGTATTTCTATCACAACCTCGGTTATGCAGTTTCCATATGCAGATCATCTGGTGAACTTACTTGATACACCAGGTCACGAAGACTTCTCTGAAGATACTTATCGCACGCTTACAGCAGTGGACTCCTGTTTGATGGTGATTGACTCTGCCAAGGGTGTTGAAGACCGAACCATCAAATTAATGGACGTCGCGCGAATGCGTGAAACGCCTATTCTGACTTTCATGAATAAGCTTGACCGAGATATTCGCGATCCAATTGAATTGATGGATGAAGTTGAAAACGTCCTAAAAATCAGTTGTGCGCCGATCACTTGGCCCATTGGCATGGGCAAGGAATTTAAGGGCGTCTATCATTTATTGAATGATGAAATCATCCTGTATCAGAACGGTATGGGCCATGCGATTCAAGATAGCCAAGTTATTAAGGGTTTAAATAATCCTGAACTTGATGAAGTTTTGGGTGCTTATGCCGATGAATTAAGAGAGCAGATTGAATTGCTTGAAGCGGCAGCGAACCCTTTTGATTTGGAAGAGTTTTTAGCTGGCCAGCTAACACCAGTTTACTTTGGTACGGCGCTTGGTAACTTTGGTGTCGATCATATGCTAGATGGTCTTGTTGAGTGGGCGCCTAGGCCTCAGCCTCGAATGGCGAGTGAACAGCAGGTTGCTGCTGAAAAAGCTGAGCTTTCAGGTTTTGTGTTTAAGATACAAGCCAATATGGATCCTAACCATCGCGATCGAATAGCCTTTATGCGTATCGTATCGGGTAAATACGAAAAGGGCATGAAGATGAAGCATGTTCGGTTGGGCAAAGATGTACGAATTTCCGATGCATTGACCTTTTTGGCTGGTGATCGAGCCGCTGTCGAAGAGGCTTTCCCAGGCGATATTATTGGTTTGCATAACCATGGCACTATCCAGATTGGTGATACCTTTACGCAGGGTGAGGAATTGAAGTTCTCTGGTATTCCAAACTTTGCGCCAGAATTGTTTCGCCGGATTCGCTTAAAAGACCCGCTGAAAATCAAGCAATTACAAAAAGGCTTGATGCAGTTGTCAGAAGAGGGTGCTGTGCAGGTTTTTCGTCCGTTTAGAAATAATGACCTTATTGTCGGTGCTGTCGGTATGTTGCAGTTTGATGTGGTTGCTCATCGATTAAAGTCTGAATATAAGGTTGAGGCGGTTTATGAGCCTATTAGTGTTGCAACTGCCCGCTGGGTGAGTAGTGATGATGAAAAGGCTCTGCAAGCATTTAAAACTAAGGCGCATGACCATTTAGCGCTGGACGGATCGGATAGCTTGACCTATGTTGCTTCAACAATGGTCAACTTGCAGATGGCTCAAGAGCGCCATCCAGATATTGTTTTCAGAAAAACCCGAGAGCACTAAAATAGAATAAAGTCGGAGGTCGAATGTTTTTATATTTACTTGCCTTATTGATCATGTCATTAGGTGTTTCTATTGTCGTGTTTGGACAGTTTAAGTTGGTGATCAGTCGTGGCCATATGAGTCAATACGATGCAGGCGGGTTTTATTTTATCGCGCAAATAGTTGTGATTTACCTATTGGTTAGTCTTGCCTACTTTTGGGGTGAAACAAGATTTGGCGCTATCGGCGATGACTTGCATCCTTCTTATATTGGTGTGTTATTTGTGCTTTGCTCGTCGCTTGGTTGTTTGGGGTATGGCCTGCATAACCTAAACCAGCGAATCGAGTAAAAAACTGTTATTTAGTTATTGCGCCATCACTACCTTTTCTGTAATATGCGCGCCCTCAATTTGGATTAACTACCCCTGAGCCCCCCACTAAACTAGGCGGAGTTAAATGAAAACATTTGTAGCAAAACCAGCTGAAGTAAAACGCGACTGGTACGTCATAGACGCTGAAGGTCAAACCTTAGGTCGTCTAGCAACTGAAGTTGCTCGTCGTTTACGCGGTAAGCATAAAGCTGAATATACACCTCACGTTGATACTGGTGATTACATCGTTGTTATCAATGCTGAAAAAGTACATGTATCTGGTCGTAAGGCTAAAGATAAGCAGTACTATCGCCACACAGGTTATCCTGGTGGTCTAAAGTCTATGAGCTTTGAGAAATTAGTTGCTCATAAAGGTGAAAGCCCAATTGAACTGGCAGTGAAGGGTATGATTCCTCGCACCCCTCTTGGCCGTACCATGTTGAAGAAGCTGAAAGTATATGTGGGTAGTGAACATCCTCATACTGCTCAACAGCCCAAAGAACTTAAGATTTAATGGGGAATAATATGACAGCACAAAACTATGGTACTGGTCGTCGTAAAACCTCAACTGCACGTGTATTTTTGCGTCCAGGTAAAGGCGACATTGTCATCAATAAGCGTTCTCTAGACGAATACTTTGGTCGTGAAACTTCACGCATGATCGTTCGCCAGCCGCTAGAATTGGTTGAGATGAGCGAAAAGTTTGACCTATACATCACTGTTGTTGGTGGTGGTAATAATGGTCAAGCTGGTGCGATTCGTCACGGCATTACTCGTGCTTTAATTGAGTACGATGAGAATCTACGTCAACCTCTACGTGAAGCGGGCTTTGTTACTCGTGATGCTCGTATGGTTGAGCGTAAGAAAGTTGGTCTTCGTAAAGCACGTAAGAAGCCTCAGTTCTCAAAACGTTAATCATCTGTTTTATTTATAGTGGATTAAAAAGATTAAAGCCCAGATTTTTCTGGGCTTTTTTGTACTTGCAGCTTTTTGAGATTCTAGCTTTTTAGGTCTTGTCGCGATGTTCGGCTCTTGGTTTGAGTGTCTATTGAATGATGTGGGTTGTTGGGGTGAGAGATTTCAGTCCTGAGTCTTGCTCAATCGGGTGTGTATGTCGCGAAATTTAGCTGAATATATCTGTTCAAAATAGTGTATATTAACCTTATTAAGCGCAACCTCGGTTGCGCTTGTTTCGTTTAAAGTAAATTTATTTTTAGGAGCAAAATTAATGGGCGTTGTTGCTAAACGATCATCAATGACTTTTTATTCTGACCCTTCTTGTCAATACAGCCATCGAGTGCGCATTGTGTTGGCAGAAAAGGGCGTTACGGTCGACATTAAAGATTGTGAGCCAGAGTCGATTCCTAAAGAGGTGTCGGACATTAACCCATACAACAGCTTGCCAACATTGGTTGACCGTGAGTTGGTGTTGTTTGAGCACCTTGTCATGATGGAATATCTCGATGAGCGTTTTCCTCATCCGCCTTTGCTACCTGTTTATCCTGTTGCTCGCGCTGAATCGCGCCAGCTGATTGCACGTATTAATCGTGACTGGAGTACCAAGGTTGACACTATTGTTGCTGCCAAAAGCAAAGACAGTGTGGTGCGAGCTCGTAAAGAGTTGAAAGAGGGTATTCTTGCTATTGCGCCAGTCTTTGAAGATAAAGAATTCTTTATGAGTGAAGAGTTTACTTTAGTTGATTGCTGTGTAGCTCCGATTCTATGGCGTTTGCCGTCACTGGGAATTGAGTTTCCAGAGAAGCAGGCTAAGTCGATTGAAAAGTACATGGATACCATTTTCGAAAGAGAGTCTTTCCAAATTAGCCTTTCTGAAATAGAACAAGAGATGCGTGACTAATGTCGTCGATGACATCGAATAAGCCCTATATGATTCGTGCGGTATATGACTGGGTTCTGGATAATGCGTGCACACCTCACTTGGTGTTGGTTGCTGAATATCCGGGCACAGAGGTGCCGCAAGACTTTGTCCGCGATGGCCAGTTGACGTTAAATATAAGTCCTAGTGCTGTTCGTGATTTAAATATAGGTAATGAGAGTGTGACATTTAACGCTCGTTTCGGTGGTATTCCTATGGATATCGTTGTGCCGATTGGTGCGGTCGTGGCCGTGTTTGCTAAAGAAAATGGCCAGGGTATGGGGTTTGAAGTTGAACCGCCGGAAGATCCAATTGAGCCTGATGATAACTCTGGTGATAAAAAACCAGGTTTGAGAGTCGTTAAGTAGAAAATCGCTATTGACTCTTTTGGAGCGGTCTCTATAATGCGCCTCCGCTGTCGAGCAAAGGTAGTTTGGTTCGGCAGGTGACTCAAGTAACGGATTGATTCTAAACGAAAAAATCTAAAAAAAGAGTTGA
>NZ_VKAD01000005.1:2500-5344 GCF_008041945.1 Reinekea thalattae
TTGTATAATGGGTCAGCGACTTACATTTTGTAGCAAGGTTAACCGCATAGGGGAGCCGTAGGGAAACCGAGTCTTAACTGGGCGTATAGTTGCAAGGTGTAGACCCGAAACCGAGTGATCTAGCCATGGGCAGGTTGAAGGTTGAGTAACATCAACTGGAGGACCGAACCGACTGTCGTTGAAAAGCCAGCGGATGACCTGTGGCTGGGGGTGAAAGGCCAATCAAACTCGGAGATAGCTGGTTCTCCTCGAAATCTATTTAGGTAGAGCCTCGGACGAATACCACTGGGGGTAGAGCACTGTTTGGGCTAGGGGGTCATCCCGACTTACCAACCCCATGCAAACTCCGAATACCAGTGAGTACTATCCGGGAGACACACGGCGGGTGCTAACGTCCGTCGTGGAAAGGGAAACAACCCAGACCGTCAGCTAAGGTCCCAAAATCTATGTTAAGTGGGAAACGATGTGGGAAGGCTTAGACAGCTAGGAGGTTGGCTTAGAAGCAGCCATCCTTTAAAGAAAGCGTAATAGCTCACTAGTCGAGTCGGCCCGCGCGGAAGATATAACGGGGCTCAAACATAGTACCGAAGCTACGGACTTGTCTTAGACAAGTGGTAGAGGAGCGTTGTGTAAGCTGTTGAAGGTGTGTTGAGAAGCATGCTGGAGGTATCACAAGTGCGAATGCTGACATGAGTAACGATAATGCGAGTGAAAAACTCGCACGCCGAAAGATCAAGGGTTCCTGTCCAACGTTAATCGGGGCAGGGTGAGTCGGCCCCTAAGGCGAGGCTGAGAAGCGTAGTCGATGGGAAACAGGTTAATATTCCTGTACTTCATTACAGTGCGAAGGGGGGACGGAGAAGGCTAGGTTATCCACGCGTTGGTTGTCGTGGTTCAAGCTTGTAGGCTGGTTGTTTAGGAAAATCCGGACGACTAAGGCTGAGAAGTGATGACGGTGACTCTACGGAGTCCGAAGTAATTGATGCCCTGCTTCCAGGAAAAGCCTCTAAGCTCCAGCTGTAATGGAACCGTACTCTAAACCGACACAGGTGATCAGGTAGAGAATACCAAGGCGCTTGAGAGAACTCGGGTGAAGGAACTAGGCAAAATGGTGCCGTAACTTCGGGAGAAGGCACGCCGCTGATGGTGATGGGCTTTACGCCTTAAGCTGTTGGTGGTCGAAGATACCAGGCCCCTGCGACTGTTTACTTAAAACACAGCACTCTGCAAACACGAAAGTGGACGTATAGGGTGTGACACCTGCCCGGTGCCGGAAGGTTAATTGATGGGGTTAGCGTAAGCGAAGCTCTTGATCGAAGCCCCGGTAAACGGCGGCCGTAACTATAACGGTCCTAAGGTAGCGAAATTCCTTGTCGGGTAAGTTCCGACCTGCACGAATGGTGTAACGATGGGGGCGCTGTCTCCACCCGAGACTCAGTGAAATTGAAATCGCTGTTAAGATGCAGTGTATCCGCGGCTAGACGGAAAGACCCCGTGAACCTTTACTATAGCTTCACACTGGACTTTGACGTTATTTGTGTAGGATAGGTGGGAGGCTTTGAAGTAGTGACGCCAGTTGCTATGGAGCCAACCTTGAAATACCACCCTGATAACGTTGAGGTTCTAACGCGTGCCTCGAAACGAGGTAGCGGACCGTGTGTGGTGGGTAGTTTGACTGGGGCGGTCTCCTCCCAAAGAGTAACGGAGGAGCACGAAGGTTGGCTAATCCTGGTCGGAAATCAGGAGGTTAGTGTAATGGCACAAGCCAGCTTGACTGCGAGACGGACAGGTCGAGCAGGTACGAAAGTAGGTCATAGTGATCCGGTGGTTCTGTATGGAAGGGCCATCGCTCAACGGATAAAAGGTACTCCGGGGATAACAGGCTGATACCGCCCAAGAGTTCACATCGACGGCGGTGTTTGGCACCTCGATGTCGGCTCATCACATCCTGGGGCTGAAGCCGGTCCCAAGGGTATGGCTGTTCGCCATTTAAAGTGGTACGCGAGCTGGGTTTAGAACGTCGTGAGACAGTTCGGTCCCTATCTGCCGTGGACGTTGGAAAATTGAGAAGAGCTGCTCCTAGTACGAGAGGACCGGAGTGGACGAACCCCTGGTGTTCCGGTTGTCATGCCAATGGCATTGCCGGGTAGCTAAGTTCGGACGGGATAACCGCTGAAAGCATCTAAGCGGGAAGCCCCCTTCAAGATGAGTTTTCCCTAGGCTATAAGCCTTCTGAAGGGCCCAGTAAGACTAACTGGTTGATAGGCAGGGTGTGTAAGCGTTGTGAGGCGTTGAGCTAACCTGTACTAATTGCCCGTGAGGCTTGGCCATATAACGCCGAAGAGGTTTGGCTGTACGAAGCTTTAGAGATTGAATGTAGAGCTTCAATAAGTTTTGATTGAGTTAGTAATGCAGTGATTGAGAACGATATCTTCTAGACACGAATTGCACTGAGGTTGTGGAAGCACGATCTCCTAGCCGCGCAAGCGGAGTGACTACAAGTTTGCTTGACGACGATAGAGCGTTGGAACCACCTGATCCCATACCGAACTCAGAAGTGAAACGATGTATCGCCGATGGTAGTGTGGGGCTTCCCCATGTGAGAGTAGGTCATCGTCAAGCTTTTAAATAGAATGCCCCGGTAGGTTATCCTGCCGGGGTTTTTTTATGCCCGAAGGAAAGGGAAGGCTGGGAAGGGAAAAAGAGAGAAGATCTTAGAAGAAGGTATAAAGGCAAATGAAAGCAACGTGTTTGTAGTGTTGTAGTGATGGACAGCCCGCAATGCCCCTTACCGGCTCGAGAACTCGCTGCGCTCAGACACACTCGCCGATAAACACGCATTGC